>NZ_PIJG01000100.1:0-3352 GCF_002809955.1 Geobacillus sp. Manikaran-105 | reverse complement strand
CATGATGGTAGGTATTGTTTGACACCCCTGCATCATACCAAGAGGGCTTTTTTTGATCAAGTCCCCGGAAAAGCTCCTAACGGGAATGCTCCTTTCTTCCCATCGGTCACCGCCGGCCGTACATGCGCAAAATGCCATTTAACAACCCATACGCCGCAAGTCCCCCGCCTCTAAGCGAAGCGTAGGCGGGGGGATACGCGGCGTCCTTTTTTTACTTTTGATCAAAAAAAGTAAAAAAATGGGAGAATCAATGAAAACCTGAATCCGTGACAAAACATCTTTACAATGGTCGCAAACCGTTGATACGATAAGGGAAAACGACGTTGACGATTCTTCATCAAGTAGGTGATATGATGAAAGATTTCCCGATTCGGTTTGTATTGACAGATGAAGCGATTACCCCAAGTGCTGGGCTTGCTCTCGTTGGCTACTTACTCCATCGAACGAAACTGGATAAACGGGTAAACGCACTTCGGCTTCCAACGGTTCGTCGAGAAGTGCACATTTCCCATAGCGATGTCATTCGCTCGATGATTGGCTTGCTTGCCACAGGAAAAACGGATTTCGATCATATCGAAGCGTATCGTCAGGACGATATCTTTTCGGCATCGATGGGGATTCAGCACGTGCCTTCCTCTCCAACCTTGCGACAACGACTCGATCAGCTCGCTTGTCTTCCGATGACCGAAACGATTCTTTGGGAGGAGTCCATACGTCTGTTGATTCAACGACATGCCACTTTGTCCCCTTGTTGGACCAAAGGAAAGACGACATGGCTTCCCCTTGATATAGATGGTTCCCCATTTGACAACTCCGATACGAAAAAAGAAGGAGTCAGTCGAACGTATAAAGGATTTGACGGTTTTACACCGTTGTTTGCGTATGCAGGGAAGGAAGGGTATCTCGTTCATGCCGAGTTGCGTCCAGGGAAACAACATGTGCAAGACAACATGCCCTCGTTTTTAGTCACCGCTATCCGTCGAGCTCGTCAACTGACTTCATCTCGTCTGCTTGTTCGCATGGATGCAGGAAACGATGCAGAAGCGAATGTGCACGTATGCCTAAAGGAAGACGTGGACTTTGTCATCAAGCGAAACTTACGCCGAGAATCGAAAGCGCTTTGGTTCCAGATCGCTTCGCAAAAGGGCAGACGCGTCGATGATGGACAAAGCGAAGGAGTACAAACCTATGAGCTATGCCTTCCACAGAAGGCAGCGATCGATGGAAACACGTATACGTACGTTCAAGTCACCCAAGTGACGGAACGGACGATGGAACGCAATGGACAGCTGATGCTCGTTCCTGATTATGAAGTGGAAAGCTATTGGGTGCGGCTCAAAGGATACGAGCATGTTCGAATGAGCGATGTGCTCGCGTTGTATCATGACCATGCGACATGCGAACAGTTTCATAGCGAACTGAAGAGCGACTTAGATTTAGAGCGGCTTCCATCTGGGAAGATGAAAACGAATGCGCTCGTGTTGGTCATGGGAGCCTTCGTTTACAATCTTCTTCGTCTGATTGGACAAGATCTATTAAGCGATCCGAGACATCCGTTGCACCACAAAGTGAAACGCCGTCGCATCAAGACGATTATTCAGACGGTGATCACGATGGCAGGTCGACTCGTCCGCCGATCACGACAGATCTGGATGAAACTGACGCGAAGGAGTGGGTACAGTATACTCCTACTGAATGTGTATCAAAAATGGAAAGAGGCAAGATAACAAACAGATGTTCGGGTACTCATATCCATCACTCCCCCCTGTACTTTTTTGTCTCTTTTTTGGTTTGTATCTCCATAAAAGAGGATTTATCTCGTTTTCAAACATGAAAGTGGTGCAGGGAATCATCAAAAAAAGGGATGTATGGATCATATATCCATAGAACTAACACCAAAATCAAAGTTGATTTCCAACCATCACGGATTCAGGTGAAAAAAGAATATAGATTTTCGATTATTCATATTTTATATTATAAGTAAGGAGGTGAAAGGATGTATCGAACGGTCAAAATACCTTTTCAAACATCAAAAAAAGATATCGATCGATTATTCGAATGCAACCGAATATCGGCTCAAATTTGGAATGACTGTTTAGTCATTGCCAAAAACTATGCATTAAAGAATAATGGAAAATGGATCAACCAAACCGAACTTCAAAAACAAACGAAGGGCAAATACCCGATCCATAGCCAAAGCATTCAAGCCGTATGCCATAAATATTTGAACGCCAGAGACAGCGCCAAAAAAGCCAAACAAAAAGGGCTAGATAACAAATATCCGTACAAACAGAAAAAATATTTCAACACGAAATGGGCAAATAACGGATTTATCATTCACCCAAATGGGACCATTGAACTGAAAATGGGTCGCTGGGAAAGAAAAAACCAACCTCCTATTGTAGTGAAAATCGATAAAGAACAAATTCCAAACGGCACTGTCAAAGAAATCGAACTCATTTTTGATGCGAAACATTGGAAACTCATGCTTTGCCTCAGTTATGAAAACGGTGAACAACCAACTACTAAAAAAGAAGGAACTATCGCTGCCGGTGATCCTGGCGAAATTCACGCCATTAGTGCCGTCAGCGAAAACGGAAGCAGCATCATCATCACCGGTAGAAAAATAAGAAGCATTCATCGCCTTCGAAATAAAAAAATAGCAGAACTGCAAAAAAAGATGTCCAAATGTAAAAAAGGTTCGCGTAAATGGAAAAAATATAACCGCGCGAAGCAATATATTTTATCGAAAAGCGAAGCGCAATTAAAAGACTGCTTGCATAAAACGACCAAACAATTGGTCGATTGGTGTTTGGAACAAAACGTCAAACATTTCATGATAGGCGATGTCGAAGGCGTCCAGCGCAACAAAAAGAAAAAGCGATCCAAATTGGTGAACCAAAAATTATCGAACTGGTGTTTTGGCAAACTCTACGACTATTTGAAATACAAACTAGAAGCTAAAGGCATCACTTTTGAAAAAGTGGATGAATCGTATACCACGCAAACATGTCCTGTTTGCGGGAAGAAGAAAAAACCTTCTTCTAGAAATTTTATTTGTGCTTGTGGTTATTCTCAGCATCGGGATGTCCATTCGGCATGCAATATTCTTACAAAACACTTATATGGAGAATTCCGACCGATGAAAATAACGAACCACAAGTATCTACGGATCGCGTAAGCGAGAAGTAGTAGATGGTGAGTTCCCACCCTTCATGCTTTGGCATGATGTTGCTTGCTATTTCTTTCTGTTGTGTTTCCGTGCTTGGTCACGAGATACACGGGAAACCCGGTGTATCGTGAAACACCCGGAAAGAAAAAGGCAAGAAACCCCCACTTCAACGCCTACAGG
>NZ_PIJG01000099.1:0-3454 GCF_002809955.1 Geobacillus sp. Manikaran-105 | reverse complement strand
ATGGTTTGGTCACCTTTACCATACAGGAAATTTCGCATTTTTTGTACCCTTGATCAGAAAACAACCTGATTGTCAAGTACATTTTGTGGTGAAGAGCCATTTATTTTAACAAATATTTATTATTATTATTATTATTATTACAATATTTGAAACTATTTTTCAATTATTATATAATTTAGTTCTATAAACAAAGTAAGATACGATTTATTTTCTTATGGTTGAAAAAGCGTGGATTATTCTTGTATTTGAATGATTATATATCCCGCTCTGAAATAACAAACGTGTCAGATCAACTTTTCAAAAAGCCGATCTTAAGTCAGCAAGCACCTAAGGTAATCGAGGACTATACAAGTTAAGGGCGTCTCTACGGGCATTCAGCTGTTACGAATACGTTTTTATAGAAGGGGTAATTGGCAATAACTTTTCAAAAAATATTGTCATCATAAGAAGGTAGCTTAGGCTACTTTTTCTTTCTCTTGGCATTGGAAAAGATTTTTAGACCTACCAAGGAGAATTCATATCATTTAAGACCAAATCGTAGTTTTCAATATAGTTTTTAAGTGATAAAAATTAGGGGGACTCTTTAATGATCAAGAGCATTAAATTTTTGCGTCATGAGAGATCATATCGGCGCTTATTTATTTCCGGATTCATCAGTGGAGTAGGGGATTGGTTCAACAATGTAGCTGTATTGAGTATTATATTAACTTTAACTGGTTCTAGTTTGGCTGTAGGAATTACTCTTGCCCTACGAGTTCTCCCGTATTTAGTATTTGGACCATTGGGTGGAATGGTTGCTGATAGAATCCCTAGAAAAATCATACTTGTAACTATGGACTTGACTAGGTCTGTGTTAGCTTTATCTTTTTTGTTTGTCAATTCTAAAGATCAAATCTGGATTGTATATGTGGTTACTTTCGGACTAGTTATCTTATCTACCTTCTATATACCAGCTCGGGCGGCTTCTATACCAACTTTGGTAAGAAAGGAAAATTTATTGACGGCAAACGCTTTGGATCAAACCAGTTTTGGAATTGTAATGATCATCGGTTCCGTTTTCGGTGCGTTTTTCACAGCTATATGGGGATTGCAGTTTGCTTTTACTTTCAATTCCGTTTCATTTCTTGTTTCTGCTCTTCTTACTATGGGGATTACTTTTCCACGTACCGGAACTAAATCCAATAAAATCACATATAAAGAGCAGATTAAATCATTTTTGTCTTTATGTAAAAAATCGCGTTTGCTTCGAGCTATTATTGTTTTGTCTGCCCTTTGGCCCGTAGGAGGTGGGGCAATCAATGTATTGTTAAGCGTTTACTCTTTTCAAGTCTTTGATATGGGGCAACAAGGTGTAGGAATATTTTACGGTTCACTTGGTTTGGGGTTTGTAATAGGCGGCATTTTTGCGGACTACATTTCACAAAATCTTAAAAAGATGGCAGCAGCGGGATTTATTTTAGAAGGAATATCTCTTTCAATTGTGAGTGTATCTCCATACTTCTCTTTAGCTTCATTAATGCTGTTTCTGGGTACAGTAGGTTCCAGCATAGGTATCGCAAGTACCAATACACTAGTAATGGAAGCTGTCAGCATCGATGAACAAGGTAAAGTCTTTGGTACGTTAGCTACACTGAGGAACAGCATTCTGGGAATTAGCATGTTTGTCGCAGGTTTGCTGTTAGAATGGATACAACCTCGTGTATTGGGCTTTTTGGGCGGTATTCTTATTACTATTGTAGGAGTGTTAGTGGGAATCCTATTGGTTACAGACCCATCTAAGCAAACATTCCAAGAAAAAAAGACATGCTGAACACCTAAGGTTTGCACATAAATCTGTCAAGTGGACAATGAAAAAAAAGATTATATTAAGCAGCGGCCTTTTCTCGGTATCAATCGTGGAAAGGTCGTTTAGTTTTTCTTGAAAATGATGGGTGATTGTAAAAATGAATATCTCTTGAATCGCTTGATAAGCTTGCTCGATCTTTTTGGGCACACTAAGTACAACTTCTATATCTTTAAATGTGAGGAGAAACATCGATACATGCGTTGTCATGGCAATTTACTTTTCGAGGATGGCTTCCTTGAATGTTAAGTTCTTTGATCTTGTTCTCATAGGATTTGATCATATACTGGAATCTTGATTGGAATGAGGAAGAGCGTTCTAACCCAACGGCTTCCCATTCAGTTGTTTCAGTGTATTCTCTACCAATTCAAGATCATTTTTTTCAGATAATTCCCTCGCAATAACTTACCACGAATCCTCTTTGTCCGTAGAAAGTCCGTTTTTTGCGGATCACGGATTGGGGATCTCTAGCTCCTTTATTAAAGTCGCACACAGTATATAAATCGTCAGTGAATGACTGTGGAATTATTTTTTACACCTATTTACATTGATATTTCATACAAACAAGCTGTTTCATACCAGATGGAAAACGTTTATCCTTTTCTGCAAAAGGGAGGAAACCGAATGATTGCCAAAAAGATACAACATCCTTAAGATCTTTGACAACGGCAATTCGAACCTCCGGCCACCCCACTGAAGTTGCCCATTGAAGAAAACCCTTTGTAACTTCGGTGCCATAACCTTTTCCTTGATACTTTTTATGAATTATCAGCAATCCCAACCAAGGCATCTGATCTACATCGGCCTTCTCCCAATATTCAAGAAAACCTATCATTTCCTGATCCATCTTTTTAAATATCCCCATAACTTGTCTGCCTGTTAGTTCTGCAATATGTAAATCCCGCAACATTTGTTCTTTCGTATAGGAGCCTTCCCCGTCAGTTGTACCTTCCGTCAAATTAACGTAATCTGGATTAGACATATAAATCTCATAGAGCGCATTTACATGAATAGATTCAATCGGTTTTATGAGAAGTCGGTCAGTCTCAAACATTATACCTCTCTCCTTCAATAAATTACGGTTTAACTCACTCATATTCTCATTTTCCCAAAATAACTCTGCTTTTCACAACTGAATAGTTAATTTTTTGTTATACATTAAAATTTCCCTTCTTCTTGAATTACTTTAGTAATTATACCATAATTTCCCTTAAAATAAACTGCCTGGTTTGCATCAATTATCCGTTGGTAAATTATCTATTTTTTGAGAATCCACTAGTTGGTGTTATGTCAAGAAAATGGACACGTTAAACAGAGAGAAATATCTGAACTTATGCAGCTACTTTGGTATTATCCCCTACAGGTAGAGAGAACATTCAATATGATGTTCTTAAGAGTTCTATTTGAGAGGGGATTTTTTATATTCAAGAAAGGACAAACTTTTAACACCTATTCCGAAGATCTGAAACGGGTAGTTCATTCTCTCTTATAACTAGTCATATAATATACATTGTGTGAGTAAAATATTTGTGGGTGACATTCCGAAATGATCCCCGACGAGGGTTGCGAACTTTTGTTCGCGACGCTCGTCGGGGCCACCAAGCGAAGCGC
>NZ_PIJG01000098.1:0-3459 GCF_002809955.1 Geobacillus sp. Manikaran-105 | reverse complement strand
TGGATCGCTAAATTATTGCGTTATGGACTGATTGAAAAGAGTTTTGTGCCACCCGCGCCAATTCGAGAATTGCGGGACTTGACCCGTTTACGCAAAAAAAGAGAGGAGTTTTCTCATCCCCCCTTCCTTTCAAAATACACATGCAACCGATACTCGCAAATTTCTTTCGTCCAATTATACAAGATTTCTTCATGCTCCCGCGCAATGGAAAATTGGAGCGCAAAAACGTTGTTTGCAAAGGAAATCAGCCCATTCGAACTGCCGCTCCATTTCGTCATTGGCATGCGGGCGATCAACCGGCTCACCTTTTCCTGGTCATATTCCCAGAGGCGCTTCGTTTCTCCGTCGGAAAAATCAATGCGCTTCCGATATTCTTTTTCCGTTAAATACCGATGGAAAAACGGGGCAGCCTCCTGCGGTGTAATTGGTTGATGCCAGCCCGACGGCCCGCGCTCAAGCATGGCTTTTAGGACAACCATTTTGTAGCTTTTTGACATCACCGTACGCTCTACTTCAACAAGCCACGGTTCGTGTTTTAGAAACACTTCCTTTTCCAGCTCCGACAACTCCCCCGCCCAATATAAAAAGCCGACATAAGATCCGAACTCTTGTTTGTACTCCGCTGCTTCACTTCGGCCATGAAGATGCAACTCCAAATACGTCGGCCGTCTGCCAAGCTCCTGTTTCAGCTCCCGATAATCAGCAAGCAGCCGCTCTTTGCGCGGCTGGCGTTTTTTCTGCATCTCCTCGAGAAGATGGATGGCTTGAACATCGAAATGCAGTTCGCACGTTTCTGGAACGGTTGGCACAACGGATTCTCGCGCCTTTTTCTTCGTTTCGCCCCGCTGTGTATCGAACAGGCGCAATTTGACATCCGCATTCCGATAGTTTCCGATTAAATCAATAATCACGCAATAGTCCTTGCCTTCGTACAGCCGCAGCCCGCGCCCAACTTGCTGGGTGAAGACGGTCAGCGATTCCGTCGGCCTTACAAATAAGAGCGTATCAACGGAAGGAATGTCCACTCCTTCATTGAATAAGTCCACGGTGAAAATAGCATCCAATTCACGGCGCTCCAACATGGCAATGGCCTGCTGGCGCGAAATGGCCATCTGCTTTGAATGAAGGCTGACCGTCCGGCAGCCATGGCGTTGGAAATATTCGGACAGGAAATCAGCTTGCCGAATCGATGAACAAAAGACAAGCGTCCTTGTTTTCTTATACTTCTCCCACGCTCGCAAAATCTTCTCCGCCATCTCCTCGCGAAGCTGCGCTTGAAGCAATTCTTCTTCATCGTACCGGTTGCCGAGCCATTTGATTTGCGAATAGTCGGTATCGTCGTAAACCCCATAATAATGAAAGGGGGCCAGCCACCCACGCTGCACCGCTTGGATAAAATCGATGCGGTAGGCGACATTGCCGTCGCAAAGGGCGTATACGTCTTTGTTGTCGCTCCGATCTGGAGTAGCCGTGATGCCCAGCAGAAATTTCGGCTGAAAATATCGAAGAACGCGGTCGTACGAGCGGGCCGCCGCATGATGGAACTCGTCGACAATGATCAAGTCAAATGCGTCCGAGCGAAACGAATGCAAATGTTTTTTCATGCTCAACGTAAAGATCGAGGCAAATACCATGTCGGCATCTCTGTCTTTTTGGTTGCCATCGTACAGTCCTGCTGTCCGATCAGGAATCACGCGTTCAAACGAGCGCTTCGCTTGACGAAGAATTTCCTCACGATGGGCGATAAACAGCACCCGCGAAAAGCGGCGGGCAAAAAAGGCGGCCAAGTATGTTTTTCCCAGCCCGGTCGCCATGACTACCATCGCTTTGTCGTATCCTTCTTCATAGGCAGCTTCCAACCGCTCCAACGCCTCAACTTGGGCAAAGCGCGGCTGGATCGTTCCATATGGTGCCGCCGTTTCATGGACAACATCGACCTTGTCCGCCGTCTCCTCCTCTTGCTTCTTCTCCGTTTCCGTCGGAAGCATCAACTCGATTTCCTCATTCTCCGCCCATATGCGGGCTAAATTGGGGTGCCGCTGGTGGTAGTCCTGATGCTGTTTTTCATAGTCATCGACCGTTTCAGTATTGACCGGCACGGTTTCCGGAGCGTAAAACAGCTTTAAAAACTGCTCCATTGCTTCGGCAAATACATCCTCATCAACGCTCTTATCCAGCCCAAGGTTCCATTCGACACCGTCAGTGAGCGCCGAACGGGACAAGTTGGAAGAACCGACAATGAAGTAGCCGCCTTCTGTATCTTCAAATAGGTACGCTTTTGGATGAAAGGAAATTCCCTCACTCCGATACAAGCGGACCTCGATGTCCGGGTGGATGGATATGAGCTCGCGCAACGCCTCTGGCTGAGTGACAAACAAGTAATCACCAACGCAAATTTTGATATCCGCCCCCCGCCCTGCAGCTGCCCGCAAACTGTCCTTCAATAAGCGAACCCCGGACTTCATGGCAAACGATGTCAGTATGTATATCGTCGACGAGCGTCCTATCTGTTCCTGCAGCTTGTCAAGGAGGCGTTTGGAAATCAACTCCACCTTACTCATCGTGAACCTCAATCAAGAAAATTTTCTCCCGAAAGCCGCCGCGCTTCTCTGCCTTTTTGGCGCGGATTTGTTCCACTTGCTCGATCGAAGCGCCATGGCATTCAGCCAAAGCATGGATAATTTCCAACACGTCTGCGAGCTCTTCAAGAGCCGCCTCATCCGTTTTCGCTTGGAGGTATTCCTCCAGCTCCTCAAACGCTTTTTTCTGCAGTTCTTTCCTATACTCTTCATCGTCAAGTATGCGGGTTGTGAACGTTTTTCCTGATTGTTCAATAATGGTTGGGATGCGGTCACGGACGAGTTTGTTGTATATCGGCATGTCCATTCCTCCATTTACAAAACTATACTACCATTTTACAAAATTTCGCCTTTTTTTCATAGGAAAGAACACACAGAAGACCGCCGTTTCTAAGGCTTATTGCCTGTTGCAAAATGAAAACACCAAAAATTTCACATACCCCCCCTCTTTCATTCCATACTAAGAAAAATCGACATCATTCGCGCTTGGGGGCTATGATGGAACACTCGATCCTTTGGCTTCTTGCTGCGGTGGGCATCGGTTTGCTGGGGCTCAGCTTCCGCGTTTTTTCACCGAGGGAAGTATGGCTTTCGTTTTTGCTCAATGCATATGCGGCGAGTTTTTTCGGTTCGATCGTGGCGGGGGCCGGGCTGCTCGAGTATCCGGTCCGTTTTTTTGCTTCCTACTCACATTTCGCACCCTAACAAGGTCAAAACAAAGGATTTTTTATTTAGTTTTTCAGAATAACTTTTTGACCAACACAACGAGCGACGGCAATCCTTTTTTACCATCGCTGGTCGTTCCGTATCACGTTACACGTAGATGCTCTCATCCATGCCCAATCCCTGCAGAATCCTTCGCTGATCAGGGGTAAGGGAG
>NZ_PIJG01000097.1:0-3573 GCF_002809955.1 Geobacillus sp. Manikaran-105 | reverse complement strand
GCTGCTCGGTTTTACATCCGAACGGGCATGGCATCGTTTTGTCACGGGAAATTTGTTCACAAACGGCTCGTTTCTTGAACGCTCCCGATACAACCGCCGCTGCCGGGCGCTTGGTTTCGCGGTCAAATGGATTCGTCATGAACTGGCGAAACGTGGCCAACACCATGCTAGACATTGTCGACAGTTTGCCTCTTCCATTGTGCCATCCCGCGAGAATGCAGCGCGTCAAGCGATTTCGAGGGATCGCGGATATGGGGTATTGTGCTTCCAAAACGCAATGGTACTACGGTTTCAAGCTGCACCTTCAAGTGACCAATCAAGGGCTGGCCATGGGCTATGTCGTGACGGAAGCGTCCTACCACGACGTCAAAGCCGCTGAAACGGTGATGACTCCAATCCCTCATCCCTACAACTTTGGGGACAAAGGATACATCAGCCGCGCTCTTCGAGAAAAGCTGTACGAAGAACACCAAGCTACGTTCTGGACACCGTCTCGACACAATCAAAAGCACGGCCCATCCAAAGCATGGGAAGAATGGATCCGAAAAAAACGCAAAGTCATCGAGACAGTGTTTTCGATTCTCGTAGACCAATACCGGATCACCGACATTCGAGCGAATTCCATTGCCGGGTTTGAAGTGGCACTCGATGGCATCTTATTGGCGTATTCCCTGGTCACACTAGGGCTAGTTGAGCGCTGACGCTCAACTAGCACCATGGGTTATAAAAAAATGGTATCCTGTAATCGCTACGAGGAGGTGAATCCATGCCGACGATCACACTAAGGCTGGAACTGCACAAGCCGACGAAAACCAAACAAGACATGTATGAACGGATGACAAAAGTGAATACCGCGTTTGCGAATTGGCTGTTGAATCATCCCGAGCTGAATCAAGCAACGAGCAAACTATTTAAAGAGTTTTCGTCGCAGCGGTTTCCTTCCGCCGTCGTCAATCAGACGATTCGAGAAGTGAAGTCCCAAAAGAAAAATCAGAAAACACATAATTTTCAAACGTTATGGTGTTGCTTTAACAATCAAAACGTAAAGGTGGAAAAGAAAGGAGCGTTCTACACGGTTTCCTTCCCCACACTGGAGAAGCGAATTGGCGTGCCAGTGGTTGCGCGCCCCTACCAAGAAGCGTGGCTGAATCGGCTGCTGGACGGAACCGTCAAACAAGGGGCCGCCAAGCTCTACAAAAAGAGAAAGAAATGGTACTTGGCTGTTGCGGTCACATTTGAAGTGGAACCGCGACACGAAACAAAGGTGATGGGAGTTGATTTAGGGCTTCGCTATATCGCCGTGGCCAGCGTGGGAACGAAATCGTGGTTTTTCAAAGGGAACCAATGCGCCTTTGTGCGCCGACGCTATGCGGCTTTGCGGCGAACGTTGGGCAAAGCCAAGAAGCTCCAGATGATTCGCAAAATCGGCCGCAAAGAGTCCCGCTGGATGAAGGATCAAAATCACAAAATCAGCCGTCAAATCGTGAATGTTGCGCTCGCCAACGGTGTTGGCGTGATTCGGATGGAAGATTTGACAGGCATTCGGAAACGGGCAACATCGGCTAAAGAAGCAGGACGAAGCCTTCATTCTTGGGCATTTCACCAACTACAAACGATGATTGCCTATAAGGCCGAAATGGCAGGCATTCGGGTGGAGTGGGTGAATCCAACTTATACGAGCCAAACGTGTAAATGTGGACATCGAGAGAAAGCGAACCGAAACGGCATCTGCTTCCGATGCCAAAGGTGTGGATACACTCTCCACGCCGACTTGAATGGCGCCATCAACATCGCCAAAGCGATTTCGGGCTTCGCCTCCTAACCTAGCGCACTGGTCACAGGTGCGCCGCCCATCGGGGTACACTCTAACCCGATGGGACGGGGTGATGACACACCCCTAAACTTGGGCGTTGTCCGAACCAGAAATGGAGGAGGACGCGAACGACCCAAGAATCCCACGGCTTTAGCCGTGTGGAGTGTCAAAGCGGCTAGGAAAAGCGTTAATGCTGCCGATTGCCGTATTGCCGGCGGCGGGATTGCTGCTTCGGCTTGGCCAGCCTGATTTATTGAATATTCCGTTTATCGCCGCCGCAGGCGATGCGGTATTTTCCAACTTAGCGTTGATTTTCGCCATCGGCGTGGCGATCGGTTTTGCGAAAGACGGCAACGGCGCGGCGGCGCTTGCTGGGGCGATCGGCTACTTTGTCTTGACAAAAGGGGCCGCCGCGATTGATAAGGACATCAATATGTCCGTATTAGGCGGCATCATCTCCGGAGTGATCGCCGGGCTTTTATACAACCGTTACCATGATATCAAGTTGCCCGACTGGCTAGGCTTCTTCGGCGGACGGCGGTTTGTGCCGATCGTGACATCGCTTGTCATGCTCGTGCTTGCCTTGATTTTTGGCTATGTATGGCCGCCGATTCAAGACGGCATCAACGCGGTCGGCCATTGGATCGTCGGCGCCGGGGCGGTTGGCGTCGGCATTTTCGGGTTCCTCAACCGGCTGCTCATTCCAGTCGGATTGCACCATGTGTTAAAACAATCGATTCAAGCGTCAGAAGGCAGGGTGATCGTCGCGGAAGTCGTCGGGGAATTTGCGCCGCTGTATCCGGCGGTCACCAACGCCGAACTGGCCACGGCGTTTGGGGCGGATTTGCCGACGATGAAACATTTTTTCGATCGCGGCGTATTACAGAATGAGGGTACGGCGCCTTGTTAAGGCAAAACGCCGTTCATCCGCCAATAGGCGGGCGCCGATAAAACGTGGAAGGAGCCGGAGGAACATGAGCATGTTTGGAAAAGTCGCCGCCGATGTGCTTGGGTTAAGCGACATCGGTGCGGTCATTCAGCCGAAAGACTATGACAAAGTCGATGCCGATGATTATGTGATGCACGAGGATGGGGAGAAAATCTATTTTCTTATCAAATCAAAATCGGATGAGTATTGCTTCACCAACCGCGCGCTCATTCATTTGGACGGCACGAGCGCCGCGAGCAAAAAACGGACGCTGCGCCGCTACGATTACTACAAGCATCCGATTTCCGACGTATCGCTCGAAACGGCCGGGACGGTCGATTTGGATGCGGAAATTAAATTTAAAATTGGACCGCATTCCTACTCCATTGATGTGCATAAAAAGCATATTGAGGAACTGAAAGATTTGTATAAATCGCTGCTGGCGATCGCGGACATTTGCCATGAAAACGAAACGAAGTTCAACTATGCGGAGCGGAGTTTGGAACTGGCGGCCAAGGTGTTGGCCAACATGCGCGGTGACGGCGCCAATGTGTCGGCGGATTTTCAAGCCGTGAATGAATACGCTTTTCGCTGGCTGACGGAAGCGAAAAAGAACTATACGGTGAAGGATTTCGGCTTTGTGTTTGACAAATATATTCAACAGTGACGAGATGAAGGTTGTATCGGGGAAAGACGCCGTGCCAGAGGCGAGGTATCTTTCCTTAACCCGTGGTGCTATATAAGTTGAAACTTTGTTTTACATCCAGTAGAGCGCCCACCGCATTCTATCAAAATGACTTGTTATGAAGGAAAACAGAATCGAACAATCGGA
>NZ_PIJG01000096.1:0-3627 GCF_002809955.1 Geobacillus sp. Manikaran-105 | reverse complement strand
TCATTACAATAATTTCCATGGTTAGAGAGACAAACAGGGTACCCCTTACGCGATACGGAGCTGTTTTTTGATCACATCAATGGGAATATCTTGCTTTGCGGCGTCATAAATGAACTCTATGACGCTATGGCCTTTCCGCGATCGAAGAAGCTCCAATCCGGTGGAGAGGTCTTGCTGGGATTTCGCTATGCTGTACACGCAGGCCAAGAGCACCACCGCCCAATACCGTTTCACCGCCCGAATGTGGCGGACGCGGTATTCATCCAGCTTCAGTTGATCTTTCGCCTGTCGGAAAAAGCATTCGATTGTCCAACGCTGGGCATAGTAACGCAAGATGTCTTCATCGCCTAGCTCCCGGTCGGTGCTCAAGACGCAATGGAGATGTTCCGGTGTCATCGGCTGATCCGCCTTCCAAGCCAGCAGCACCACCGCGTCATCGAGGCCATGGATCGCCCCCTCATAGCGATACACGCGGTAACGCTCCTTCCCCACCGTGACGAGGCGGGTGTCTTGGGGCTCGATATAGCGAGCCAACTGCTTGGCTTGGACGGCGACGCCATTCGGATAAAGAATCCGGTTCGTCTTGAGCATCGCGATGATGTAAATTATCATTTTATTTCAGCACAAAACACCCATTTTTTTGCACATTCTTTCAGAAAGCCCTCTCCCCTTTTCTGAAGGAATGTGCTAAATTTTTTGTGAATTGTTTCGGACAAAGATTTCCATTCGTTTCAAGGAGAGGGGGGAGGAAGTGTGATCCAGTTTCACGACTTTGGCATTGACATTCAAACGTATACGGATCGTGGGAAAGGGAACGATTTTCCCGACGTGAACCAATGCCCGCACTGTCCATCCCGCCGCCCCTTGCACCGTCACGGATACTACCAACGCTATGCGTTGACGGCAGAGGGGGAGTATCTGTTTTTTGCAAGCAAAAAATGCAGAGAAGTGCAAGAAAAAATACATAGGCTTGCCAGCTCAAGACTTAAGGTTCCAGACCGGGGGAAGAGGACGGCTGGATCGCGGAGAGAGCGTTCCGCAGTCGATAGCTCTCTCCCGTAAAGGCCAGGATGTGGGCATGGTGAACCAAGCGATCCACCAGCGCAGCTGTCAAGCGGTTGTCCCCAAACACCCGATTCCACTGTCCAAATTCCAGATTCGACGTCACGATGACGCTTTTTCGCTCATAACAGTCGGCGATAATATGAAACAACAGCTCCGATCCTTGCTTTTGAAACGGCACATAGCCGAGTTCATCCAATATCAACAGTTCGCACGCATCGATGCTTCGTTTCAGCCGCCCGAGCGTGCCATTTTTCAATGCCTCTTCCAGCTGGGCGACGAGATCCGCGACGCGGAAAAACCGAACCTCATGGCCTTGTTGGCACGCCTGGATGCCGAGCGCTGTGGCGAGATGGGTTTTTCCTGTCCCGGGCGAGCCTAAAAGCAGAACGTTTTGCTTTCGCTCCAAAAAGCGAAGGTCACACAATTCCTTCTTCGATGTCGTGGTCGGCCAGTGGATGTGATCCGACCATTCGTAATCCTTCAGCCATTTCAACTCCCGAAACTTGGCTTTCTTGATCAGCCGGGCCTGTTTCGCCTGCTGGCGGCACGACAGCTCCAGCGCCAATACATCCCGCAAAAACTGTTCTTTCGTTTCGAACATCACCTCCTCGAATCGATCCGCGATATAGGCCAAATGCAGTGCTTTACAAATCTCTTTCACCTCTGCTCTCATCCCTGGACACCCCCTTCCCGAACAGGATGAAGACGTTGATCATACACCGTTAAGTCCGTTTCATAGTCGATCAGGACGGAAGGGGTGTACGATTCTTTCCACTTGGCCGGGTAATGGGATTGCTCGGCTTCCATCAACACCCCGATTTCATGAGGAGCCAAGTCCCATCGCTGGTTCTCATCGAGCCACTGGGCGATTTCATAAAGCGTGCAACGATCCAACAGCGCTCGCAGCCCTTTCAAACGGGCCGCCACCTGGGGCGGGGTGCCAGCCAGATACGTTCGGATCGCTTCCGGCAAGTACGCCCGGTATCGGGAATGCCCGACAACCCGGGGTTTGGTCTCCCACTCAGCGAAAATCTCTTTCCAAGGGATCTCGCGTTTCACGTTCGTATACGGCCTTGGCGCTTCAAGATGGACGTCTCCATCGGAAGAGAACACAACGAAACGATTCCATTCTTTCTTCACCAACACCCGGTTGGGGACGGACAGGCCATGGACGACGAACGCCTTCCCATCCACCATCACTTCTCCGTACTTATTCACGTAAGCGTGATCGAGGGAGAAGATCGGAAGATCTTGTTCCGGCAACGCCAACAGCTCCGGTTGCTCTTCTTGCCATAGTTCCTCGATCCACCGCCCCTTTTCATAATGAGGACGGTTTCGGTCCTCGACCATCTTGCGATGCAGCCACTCCACCAGCTCCGGATCCGACTCCATCAATGGAGCGGGGATGAAACAAAGGTTGCGAGTGTAATAGACTTTTCGCTCCGCATTTCCTTTCTCATGTCCACTGTATGGATTGCACACTTGTACATCAAACCGATAGTAGAGTTGAAATTTCTCAAAAGCCTCGGTGAATCGGCGTTCTCCCCCTTTTCGAATCGACACAATGGCCGCGGACAAATTGTCAATGCGCAATGCCTTTGGCACTCCCCCAGCCTGACGAAACAGCTGCGTCAACCCATGGAGGAAGCATTCACTGTTTTCCACCGGCAGCGGATAAGCAAACGCAGCGTTGCTATAGGGAAAGCTCATGATCAAAACCGATCGCTCTTCTTCCTTCCCCTCCTTCGTCACAACCGTCATCTTCCCGAAATCCACCTGCGCCTCGCCTGGCGGGTGCTCCAGTCGTTCATAGCGCTGTTCTTTCTCGAGCTTGAGCTGCGGTCTTCGTTTTTGCACGTACGCGCAAACGGTGCGATACGAGCCTTGAAATCCATGGTCACGACAAAGCGCTTCAAACATCGTCTTGTTCGTTCGCCGTTGTTTTCTCGGCAGCTTGGCATCCTCCTCCAACCAGTCATCAATGATTTGCCCGTACCCTTCTTCCTCAATCATCCCCTTTTTGCGTTTGATGGTTGGTTGGACAGAAATGTCTCCATCTGCGTATTTCTTGACCGTTCTCCAGTTATATCCCGTTTCACGGGAAATTTCCGCAATCGATAACCCTTTCTTTTCACGCAGTTTTCTGATACGATTAATTTCGGGCATTGCCAGCATCCTTTCGCTCCTCCACTGTTTGGTTATGTGTTCACAACTTCCACAGTAGAGGAAATGTTAGAGGCTGGCAAGCCTTTTTTCTTTGCCTTCAGCTCTGCACTTTTCGTTGCAGAACTCTGTATTTTTATTTTGCACTAAACAAGTATCGCCTTTGGATCGCGCGGTACGCTTCTGAGAATGCCGCAAAACCGTGAGTGTGCTGCCTTCTTTCCTCCTCCCGTATGTTCAATTCAATATACCCAATCCGTCATCTGGCAAGCGGTCAAAGCATGGCTCGAAACGCCAAGACGAGGAGCGAAGACCAAACAGGTTGGTTTTCCCACCAAGGAGGTCATCTTATTTTATGTCCGACGATTTTTACGGAATCTCTCCCGCTTGCATCACGCG
>NZ_PIJG01000095.1:0-3763 GCF_002809955.1 Geobacillus sp. Manikaran-105 | reverse complement strand
TGATGATACGATTTGCCAAAAAACAAAGCCTTCGTCACGGGCTGTGCACGCCATTCAAGGGTGCGACTGGCACTACTCGCATAAAGATCATCAATCGGTTTGGGGGCATTCGCTCGTTTGGCTGATGGTGCACACCTTCACGCAGGCGTTCCCATTTGCGTTCCGCCTGTATGACAAGAAGGCCGGAAGAAGCAAAATCGACCTGGCGATCGAGATGCTTTCCTTGATCAAGGTGAAGCTGACTCAGCCGGTGTATGTGTTGATGGACTCTTGGTACCCATCCAAAACGCTCATCGAAGCCTGCCTGAAAAAGGGATTCCATGTCATCGCGATGCTCAAGACGAACCGGATTCTCTACCCGAAAGGCATCGCGATCCAAGCCAAGCCGTTTGCCCGCTATATCGAACCAAAAGACACCCGCCTCGTCACGGTGGGTCAGGAGCATTATCGCGTGTATCGCGATGAGGGGGCCATCCATGGCCTCGATGATGCGGTGGTGCTGCTGGCTTGGAAAGCGGATCAGCCGATGACGCCGGAACATCTCCATTGTGTCTTGAGCACCGACCGGGAGCTCGGGGACGAAGACATCTTGCGTTACTATGCCCAGCGTTGGACAATCGAATGCTTTTTCCAGCAGGCGAAAGACCAACTGAAGCTGGATGGATACCGCGTTCGCCACGTTCGGGCGGTGAAACGGTATTGGGCGGTGGTGCTGCTCTCCTGCGTGTACAGCATCGCCGAATCCCAACAAAACCTTTCCGCTGGACTGGAGCTTCTTCGATCACGGAAAGGCCACAGCGTCGTCAAGTTCATTTATAACGCTGCGAAGCAAGAGATTCCCATTGATGTGATCAAAAAACAGCTCCATGTCGCCTAAGGGGGACCCTGTTTGTCTCTCTAAATATGGAAATTATTGTAATGAAAAATGCTCATCTACAGTTGTGTTAAGGAAAATAAAAAGAGACCGCCTTTTAGAACAAATTGATCCCGATAATGAGAAATGGAAAGTCGATATAGCAACCTTTCTTGAAAATACAACAATAAAATGAAATCAAAGGTTTTTCCGCTTTGTTTGGCAAGATTCTTTAGTCTTTCTCCAACTGAAGCAGGTATATTTTTAATATTTCCCATTATAAAAGCACCTCTAAGTATTTTAATAAAACCGTCTTGATGCGCATTTTCTCAGCACATTCCACCAGTTTATTTATGTTTTTTTCAGGACTTTGCAAATAATTTCGCAAACCTTCTTTCATTAAATCGATTCCTATTTTTTCTCTGTATCGAATAATGTCGCAAATCGTTTTTTCACGATTATAAATGCTTATTTTATGGCCGCCTATTTCCACTTCTTCAATTCCATATTCAAACTGTTTTTTTGAAAAATAGAAAATTTTAATTGGCGGATAATCGGGCAAACGGGGTTTCCTTGATTTTCTTTCAATAGCAATTTGGTACTCCCACGGGTTATAAGTTGTTAACTCATAAAAAGACAATGCCGACAAAAGACAAAGAACACCATTCGGGATCACTTTTGATACTTCAACCACTTCTTCATTTTGATCATTTTCAAATGCAGCATAACGGTACAGCCCACGTTTTATCCTAATGATGTCTCCATTTTGCTCGAACTTTCGAATATAATATTTGCTCACTCCTTCTCTGGTTAAGTCTTCTGTCTTCGCAAATCCTTTTTGACGCACAAAAATATCTTTTATGATTTTGCTTACTTCTTTATTCATTCATGATCACCACTCTTTTCACCTAAAAGTCGGCATTTATCATTCATTGCAAACATTTCATATACTTATTCTCCATTATTCACAATATCCCTCTTTTTTCACCTTAATGCATTCACTTATTATTATATGCCGACCATAAGTAAAATTCCTGCCGTTATTTTCACATATAAAAGCGAGGCTGCCCTATTGATTCGGACAGCCTCGCTTTCTTGCTTACTCCCCATTCACCAACTTCAACTTCTCCTTTGACGGCGTTTCATAGCGGATGTGCGTGTCGATGTCTGTTACGTAATACCCGCCGCCGACCGCGTACTGCCCGCCGAAGCGCGCATCATACCCGTAGACGCGGTACACTTCCCCAGGCTGTAAGATGCGGACGAACACAAGGCGCCCATCCTTCGTCCGTTTCCATAGATTGATCGGCTTTTGCACCGTTTGATGATTGTACCGTGATTTTCTTCGCGAGGAAGTGAGACGAAATGACGATTTTCGACCTTTGAACCATTTCATATATATCTCAAACATTCCTGCTTCACCGTTAAATCCCTAGTTGAAGTTCGTGTACCGTATATTTGCTTTTTGTCACAACTCCCCGGTGCCGCAATGTTTCATGCACCTTCTCATTATACAAGCGAACGTTTTCATTCATGACCTTCCACTCAACCGACCGTTGATGGCAAAACCCATCGATATCATTGTCGAGATGTTTCACATAGCGATAGGGGCCAATGATCCCGATGCTGAGCCATGCTCCATTACGAACCAACACGATATCCCCTTGTTCCATTGTATTGACAAACGCCCAGATCGCGCCAAGAGCGTTGCCAAGCTTCGCCCCCGAATAATGGTACACGTTGCGCAATCGCTCTCTCAGTTCATCTTTGCTTATGCCGTCTAAATTGCCGATCAGCGGCCAGCCAATCCCTATGACTTGATCGCGAATGAATTCGTCGTACCGCTGAAACCCATGCGGTTTCGTTTTCATTTGAAATACATGCGCCATTTCCAATCCCCCGTTTCCCTTTCAACCTCCGCCTTAGCCACACCGTCCCATCCATCAAAAAGCGACAGGCGCGTAACCACTTCAACTTCTTGCATGCTTCTTAAGAACGGCGGTAATCGCCTCAATCGTTTCTTTGGCGCCATCCGTCAACGCTTCAAACTTAAAAGCAATCGACTGAGCGTTTGGATTGATGGACGGGCCTACGTTTCGATCTCTGCGAAACGCTGTGATCGCCTCCAAGTCTCGTTTGAGGCCATCCGGAAGCAGCGCTCGCTCGAACCTCCAGCTGACAATGTAAGGCTCTTTCATTGCGTAATCGTTGCTTCCTTCATATTGTATAGCCCCGATGCGCTTCTTCCCTTTCTCGGAAGCGGCATCATTCATAAACAACTGCACGGTTTGCTTTCCACGTCCATCACATACATGCAAGCCTGCTTCCATCGATTTGCTTGCAATGAAGTGAAACAGAGGTGCAGTGGCAAAGCGGTACTCGAGCACCTTCATCTTTTCGTCTCCTTTCTTTTCACGCAATTTTTTGCTACGATTAACTTCAGGCATTGTCAGCATCCTCTCCATCCTCCACTGTTTGGTTATGCGTTCACAACTTCCACAGTAGAGGAAAGGTTAGGAACTGGCAAGCCTTTTTTTATGCCATGAAGCTCTGCACTTTTTTGTTGCAGAACTCTGTACTTTCATTTTGCACTAAACAGATCGCATTGTTTCTAAAGATAGACGCTGCCAACTACCGTATATTTATTTAAACGATGAGGAATCGAAAGAATTTGAGAAACTGCTTGAGGGTATTCATAAATCAAAGGATATATATGAACTCAGGCGTGTTGATTATCCAATAAAATCCAAAGGGTATAGAAAAAAGAGCACCTTTCCTGTAGAATGTGAGTAACGACACAAACAAACCCAAGAGGTGCTCTCTATGAACAAGCATACCACACTCCCGAATTTGATGCAAAAACTTGTTTCGGATGGAGTCAGTCAAGACTTTGTGGAGAACATTTTTTCG
>NZ_PIJG01000094.1:0-3979 GCF_002809955.1 Geobacillus sp. Manikaran-105 | reverse complement strand
GATCGAGTTCTTTCCGCTACCTAGGGCATTTTCTATGACCGAAATGCCCTATTTGTGCTGGGCTTTTTTATACACTAGCACTGGGGTGAATAGTTACTTCCGCTGAAATCAGCTGCGTTTATAGAGGTTATAGCAGTCGCTACATCAATGATACGTCCTTCCACCGATGGATTTACCGTTTGATTTGGTTGAGCAGCTACGTAATCTCTGAACATTTCCCAGTCTACAAATCCCGGCTCGCTTACACGTCCTTCTTCAAATGCTTTCTTAAACATTGTGTAACCGTCTCCGCCTTTAGCAATGAACGTATTAGTTGCAACAAAATATGTCTTATTATCCTCTAGAGGAACATAGTTTGTTCCGTCTTCTTTTACCTCAATGGTTTTTACTCTATTTCCAGCTGGTTCTCTGCTGTCATAAGTAAACCTTAAACCTGAAACATGAAGAAATGCACCGTTTGAAGCAGGAGCTAGACTGACACTGTGCTCGAGAGCTGCCTTAATTTCTGATCCTTTTAGCTCCATAATAGCGAGAGCATTTCCAAATGGCATAACCGTTTGAACTTCCGCTAAAGTAATTTCACCTGCATCAATCGAAGCACGGATTCCCCCACCATTTTGTAAAGCTATTATAGTATTAGGATTTATTGTTTTAGCTTTTGCAAGCATACCATCTGTAATTAAGTTTCCTAAATTCGTTTCTTTAGTACGTACATTGGCACGCACCCCATCTAATACGACAGCTGAATTTCCAATAACAGTCTTTTTCTTTTCTTCAATTTGATCATTGTACGGTTTTAGTTTTGCAGCAGCTTCCGGATCATCTTGTAGCACATAAACCTCTTTATCTCCTACTTTTACTTTTTGATCAATGTCGATCAGCTTGCCGGCATAGCCAACCACTTTCCCATTCTCATCAAACTCGACATCTAGCGTACCAAGGTACTTGCTATATTCATTCGCTTGAACAATAACAGTCGGCTCTTCTCCTGTTTTATCAACAACAGGTTCAACAAGCTTATCGTGAGAATGTCCGCCAACAATAACGTCTATTCCTTCAACTTCCTTTGCCAACGTAAGGTCATTATCTCCACCGCCGTCGTTAAATCCTATATGGGTTAATGCGATAATTTTATTGACTCCTTGGGCTTCGAATGCTTCAACTGCTTTTTCCGCCTCTTCAATGTAGTCTTCAAAGACTACGTCTTCACCTGGACTTGAAATATTTTTCGTTTCAGTTGTTGTTAGGCCGAAGATACCGATCTTTTCTCCATTTACTTCTTTGATAATTCCATTATAAATTTTTCCATTTTCTGGATTTGAAGATATTTCATTACGGAAACTTACTTTTAGATTTTCATCTTTGGAGAAATCGACATTGGCGCTGACAAATGGGAACTTCGCCCCCTTCACAAAGTTAGCTAAAATTGCAGTTCCTTTGTCAAACTCATGATTTCCAAATGTCATGGCGTCATAGCCCGCAAGATTCATAAACTCTAAATCTGCTAATCCATTAAATTCATTAAAATACAATGTTCCAGAGAACACGTCTCCTGCATCTAATAACAATGAATTAGGGTTTGTTTGTCTTACCTGTTTAATTGCAGTGATGCGTCTTGCAATATTGTCTAAATGAGCATGTGTATCATTTGTATGCATTATTGTTAATTTAAATGGGGTTAAAGTGACTATTTCTGTCGGATTTGAAACATTTCCCACACTATCTACTGCATATACTTTATATGTCCCTGATGTTAATCCAGTTGTACTAATTTTAATATCAGTATTAATAGCAGACACGATTGCCTTCTTAGCACTTCCATTTGTAACTAAAGTCTCAAGAGCACTCTTGGTTGAAGGAGTTTCATTACTTGGAACTAAATAAACTGTTCCTAATTCATTAACTCTTACTACAATATCATTCCCAATTGTAACTTGCTTATCAGAAACTAAAGAAACTGTCGGTGCAGTAATATCTGGTGGCGTAACTACAGTTCTATCAGAACCATCCGATACCGTTCCACCTGATCCTGTATTACCTGTTGAACCAGTTTGACCACCAGGATTGTTCTTTACTGTAACACCGGTAGCCGTTTGCACCGTACCGTTATTTATTACTTCAATAGAACCCGTGACGGATGAATCTTTCTTAATCTCTTTAATTACAGAATCTTTAGCTACTTCAATTTTTGCATTAGCATTTTTAACAGTGACCGTAGCTTCTTTTAAGTCCCCTTTTAATTCGATTTTTTGCCCTGATTTTTCGGCAGCCAGGTTCACGGCTTGTACTTTCGCGCCTTGTTCCGCTTCCAATTTCGCTTCTGTCTTCACTTCGATTTCTTTCACTACGGCGTCTTTCGCTACCTTGACTTGTGAACCTTCTCCCGTTACCTCTACCTTCGTATTAGAGAAGTCACCTTTCAATTCCACACCTTTGCTTGATTCGCTTCCTTTTGTACCAATGGAAACGACTTCGTACGCACCTTTTTCTTTAGAATCAAGAATAATCGTTCCTGTCGCTCCCGCCTTTTCTGTAAGAGATAATGTCTTAATCTTTGTTCCTTCTTCCGCCACGATGTTGGCGCCATTCGCATCGTTGATTTTCAATTCTTCCGCTGTAACGTTTTTCTGACGCAAACTGTGATCAGCCACGTCATCAACAATAATGACACCGCCTTGGTTGTTTACCTTGTTCACTTTCACATTTTCAAGGTAAACCGTTCCAGCGCCTGTTTCATTCCCTTTAATAATAATATTTCCATTGACCTCTGCATTTGCCAGTTTAATATATTGATCTTTTCCCGCAATGACGATAACGGATTGGTCGTATTTTTTCACTTCTGCTGCCGTTCCGCCAAAAGTGGTTGGCTTGTCCGCTATAGTAGAATCTGCATTAAAAATTGCAAATCGCTTTTCCAAATCTGCCTTAACCGGATTTACGTAAGCCATCACGCTTTTTAATAGCTTGCTATTTTCTTTCAACACTCCAAGTTTTAAACCTTCGCTCACAAATTTTTCAATACGGTTTTTATGGTAAATCGCTTGATCAATCTTATTTTCTTTTAGCGCCGCGTTCAAACGGTCTGTCTCTATTTTAATGGAAACTGGATATAACGCCGCATCTTTCACTTGTTGTGCAGGTTTGAGATATGTTTGAACCAATGCTGTACGAGTAGAAGCACCATATACTTTATAAAAAGCAGGGGACTTTGTACGAATTTCTTTTGTTAAATCATGATACGCTTTTTCTGTGGAGTCATTTACAATATGGTTAGAAATGAATTTCTTTAATATATTCGCTTTCGCTTCAATTTTTTTACCTGCTGAAACGGCATCAATATAGAAGGTAGCGCGATCAACGTATACTTGAACATTTTGCGTGAGACGAGCCTCCAAAATTTCTTTCTCTTTTCCTTTTAGCTTCTTTACTTCTTCCCGAGCAGCTTTCAACGCAGATTTTGTCTCATTAAACAGCTTCATATCTGGATAATCTAACACATTTTTAGGATAAACCTTTTTCCGGTAATCGTAAGAAACTTGCCATTTTAATGCGCCAGCAAGTTTTTCCGCTTTGACAACCAACTTCTCAGCATTGGTCGTTATTGCGGCTTGAGCCGGATTGGAAACCACCACTGCACTAGCGGCGAACGCAGACATAGCAGCAATAGATATTGCTAACTTTTTAGTTTTTTTCTTTCTCATTCTTCTTTCTCCTTTACTAAAAATATTGATTCCGAAAATAAGTATAATTATGGTAAATAGAATCCGTATATCAAAGTACTATATTTTTCATATTAGTACAAGATATGTAACGTAAATAAATTATTAATTTTTTATTAATTACTGTAGATGAGCAAATTCACTTACATAAATTGACAATCAAACAAAAAAGGAGACATGAACCCGATTCCTTGGTTAGAATAGATGTACCACCAACTATCCACAAGGAGGTTCATGTCTCATGAATAAATTAGCACATC
>NZ_PIJG01000093.1:0-4072 GCF_002809955.1 Geobacillus sp. Manikaran-105 | reverse complement strand
GATGGGCCGCAAAGGACGTCTGTGCTGGGCTTCGTAGTCCGCCAACAGCTTCCGGTAATCAAGGGTTTCCGGCACATCGATGATCGGAAGGTCATCGACTTGAAGTTTCCGGTACGGTTTTTGGATGGGTTCGTCCAAGTCCTCGAGATTCAACGATTTTCCCAATATCACACCCATCTAATACACGATAATTTGATATTGGGTCTTGATTATTTCAAGCAAATAGGCTAATCATTGAGGTAACAAAGCTTGTCACTCCTTTGTTTTGGCTGTTGGGTGTCGTTACCTCAATGATGGCGGAAAACAACGGGGGTGGTAAGCTTTTTTTGTTCAACCGTTGAAACCCAAGGAAAAACCGTGAGTGTGGAGGATAAACTTTTGACAATACCTGTATCCGATGGGGAGGGCTGAAAGCGTGATGAGCCAGTTGGCGTATCGGGTGAAATACCGCCGCAGTTGGACCGACAAGGGACTCAGGGCGTTTTTCAAGGCAATGATTGCCCGGATGGATGGGATTCGTCTTTTCGGACGTCGTTTCGGAGAAGGATCGTCGCATCCGGCGGAGGAAACGACATCCACTAAACAGACGGTCGTGAACAAGGCGAAACAACGCGTCCGCCGTCTTTGGCCTGAGATCACGCGGAATAACGTGCCATATTTAAAGCAATCGTCCGGGACACCGATCTATCATGCCCTGTCTGAACTCAAGGCATGGTAAAAAAAAGGTATACATATCGATCTGCCATGGCAAGGGATGAGAATTCAAAAGCGCTTACGGACTAAATTCAAAAAATGGTTTGCCAACCTATGATTTACACCTGTTTTCAGCGAATCAAAAAAGTTTCCACAAAGTCTTGACTGACTCTTAGTAATGATCCTGCTTGACATTTTTGAAAATATAATTACTAAAATTCAAAAACATCAAAAATCATAGAGCAGATGTATTTTCATGAGTGGAAAAATCATAGTTCGACAAATGGGATAGCTGTAATAATGGTTTGACCTGTTTAATATGTTTGGACCACTGATCAAGGGATGTTCACTTACAGAAAGCTGATCTGAAATCAGAACAAACAATGATCCCTACAACAGATGAGAAAAATGCTACGACATTTATCTCCCACTGATACACATGTAACGTAAAGAGATGCTTATGATTGTCGATGAACTCATTCAGCAAAAGTGAGGATCAACTTATATCCTTTGTGGAACAAGCGAAATCTTGCATGGGTTAAATCTGTGCATGGAATCGGAAAGAATGTTCAAGCCTTTATTCGAAGAATCAACCAGAACCCAGAACGAACGATCGATCATTTGTGAATTCAATTTTGTCTTCATGGGCAGTCATGGCGCCGGGAAATCACGAAAGTTTCGGGAAATGGAAATATAGACGGGTGAGGCAAGGAAACAAGAAGTTGAGGTTACACCTGGTGTGGGGTGCTCGTGCCATGGCCCGAACGAAAAACACCCATTTATCCGTGAAGTATCATCGGATCGCTAAACGAAGAGGAGTAAATCGGGCGAGTATCGCTGTGGGAAGAACGATGTTACAAATCCTCTACGTCATTTTAACCAGAAAGGAACAGTATAGAGGTATAGAGAGTTTGGAAACCTACTACTGGGATTGGTAGCGAGAAACGAACCTAGTGTGTCAAACGATGAAGCAATTTAGGGGGATAGGGTATCAAGTGAAACTGGAAAAAACGAGTGCGCATTATCGGTAAACCATATATACTGAAATTCTTTCTTTTAAAACCTACTTCTAATGGTTAGGTAGAGATCGTTCTTGTCTTTTTCGAGTTTTCAGGGTAGGAGGAGAGCAATTATTGGATATTAAAAATGATTTGAATCATTTTTTTGAGTATACTTCTTACCAAAATGCTTATGGACTTTTATACAGCCAAAAAACAGGAAAACAGGTTGCATTTTTAAAGTCCATGCTTGATACTCTTCCAAAAGAGAGTAAAATACTTGATTTATGTTGTGGTAACGGAAGACATCTTTTTTCTATTAGAAGACTAGGCTTTGATGTTATTGGCATAGATTCACATTACGAAACAGTAGCCAAAGTCAAGGAAACCGATCCCGCTGCTAATATTATGTTCTGCGATGCACGTTTTATGAATTTTATTGAAGTCTTTGATTTAGTCTACTGTTTAGAAACATCTATTGGTTACTTTAACGATGAAGAAACCATTAAAATTTTCGGTAAAGTTTATAATTCTCTAAAATATCAAGGGATATTTATTGTGCATGTTTTTAACAGGGAGTTGTTATTGAAATATTTTGAGGACAGTTCATATTTTTATGATATTTTCCACCAGCCAATTTTTGAAAGCAGGGAAATCGATTTATTAAATGGACTATTAAAAATTAGACAAAAAAGAAATAATAGCAATATAAAAGAATACCACCTTGATTTACGAATTTATACTGCTGTTGAATTAAAAAATATGTTAAGTACTGTTGGTTTTAAAATAAGCAATGTTTATGGTGATTTTGATAAATCACCGTTTTCAATTAATAGCCCTGAGTTAATTATTATTCTAAAAAAGGAAGGATAGAAATGTATAAAAAATATCGCAAATCACGTTACACAATTAAACATGAGACTCAAGAAGGTACTTTAATCTTATTTAACACTTTTTCTGGAGCTATAGCAACAATTGAAGATGTAAAAACAAAAGAAAAGGTTAAAACTATTTTACGGGAGGGGTTATTATGTGAACCTGCAAATGAATTAGAAACAGAGTTAATTAATCAACATTTTTTGGTACATCATTCAACCGATGAAAATCGATTAGTAGATTTAATGAGAGATATGGAAAAAAATCGAAAGGATCACTATGAATTAATTTTATATTCTACAGAAGAATGTAATTTTAGGTGTGTTTATTGCTTCGAGAAATTTTTAAGGGGGGAAATGCCGAAAGAAATTCAACAGGCTATTATTAAGCATATTTTACGAAAAGCACCTCATATTAATAGTCTAAATATTGCTTGGTTCGGCGGGGAGCCATTAGAAGGTGTAAATGTAATTAGGAATATTAATAAAGAAGTTAAAGAAATATCTAAAAAATTCGGATTTACATTCAACTCTGGAATTACAACAAATGGATACGAACTCGATGAAAATCTATTTCGTGAATTGGTAGATTTGAATATTATCCAATATCAAATCACTTTAGACGGGCCGAAAGATACCCATGATACACATAGAATACTTAAAGATGGTGGTCCTACTTTTGATCGTATTATAAACAATTTAAAAAGTATTCAAAAGACTGATTTAGAGTTTAAAGTTTTAATCCGCTCAAATTTCGATAAAACCAATAAGGATAGAATGCAAGAATTAATAGAACTGCTTTCAGAGTTTTTGAATGGAGATGAACGTTTCCAATTATATTTTAAACCTGTGCAGAATTATGGTGGAACATCTGCTAAAGATCTACCACTATATGATCCAAAAGAAAGTTTTAAAGTTATGAGTGAGGTTCAAAAACGAGCACATTGTTATTTTCCGACCTCCACTGAATTGCTAAGTTCCCTTGACCCAATGGGAAGTGTTTGTTACGCTGGTCTTCCGAATAGTTTTGCGATTGGGGCAGATGGAACTATTTATAAATGTACTTTAGAATTAGATGAGCCTCTGAATCAATTAGGGAAAATTAGAGGAGACGGAACTTTTGATATTGATGAAGATAAACTTACCTTATGGATAACGGCAGATGCGAAAGATGATAGGCAATGTAACTCTTGCATTTTAAAGCCAACTTGTCAGGGAATGCATTGTCCACTAATTAGAATTAAAGAACAAAGGAGTCCTTGTCCACCTTTAAAGAAGGGAATTCGAACAGCCCTTGAATTAGTTACTGTTTACGCTGGAATAGACATAAAAAACGATTAGTTGTACTGATATACCTTATTTACCAAGCTTCATACCATGTAATCTTCAAATGCATGATTAATTTAGCTTTTCCGTGAAAATCCCCACCACTTGGTGAGTGCGGTATACGCTCCTGATCCGTGAGGGTATACTGAAAATGGCCAAAAAAGGCAATAGGAAAGCAGA
>NZ_PIJG01000092.1:0-4327 GCF_002809955.1 Geobacillus sp. Manikaran-105 | reverse complement strand
CCACCTCTCGTTTGTCCACAGGTCTTGGATGATCGAGCCCACCCCCCGTCCCTCCAAGGTCTGCATCCACCAAACCGCCCGTTCTGTTCTTGCGTTCCCTACAGGGCCGATGATCCCCCACCTTCTCGCCGCCGCGTGATGCAAGCGAGAGAGATTCCGTAAAAATCGTCGGACATAAAACAAGATGACCTCCTTGGTGGGAAAAACAACCTGTTTGGTCTTCGCTCCTTGCCTTGGCGTTTCGAACCATGCTTTGACCGCTTGCCAAATAACCGATCGTGTAGTGACCGCGAAACAAAAACGAAAAAAAGAAACTGATGCTTATTCAGTGACATTGCCTAGTTTTTTTGAAGAAGAACCAAAACTAGAAATCCGCTTGAAGCAGCCGGTGGAAGTGACAGAACTGTTCGGCCGAAAAAAAACGGTGCGAAAGCTATATGTTACAGTTGATGACATCCATGGCTTTTATGACAATTTGTTGGAAAACACCAAGCGATTGCTTCACATGAATAAAGAAATCGGCTCCGCGAATCCGCGATGAGCCGATTTTTTTGATTCGACTAACCTTTTTTCATCATGTAGTGCTCCATGGCCTGCTGCAGCCATTGTCCCTCTTTCTTTGTGAAAGGAGACGGCATCCAGTTGAGCACTTCGGCATCTCGCCCCATCTCCTCCACACGTTCAAGTTGTCCAAGCGTTTGCGTCATATCGGGACCAACAAACGTCAATCATATACTGTTCGATTCATGTTTTCACCTCTGGATGACCCACAGGAATGCCTGGCAACTGCTTTGTTTTTTGGATCAGGTGAACCCATTCTTGATCTATAGCCCTCATCTCTGCCTCGGACTGATGACATAACGACTGGATCAGTTCTTTCGGCACATATTGTTCGAGCCACTGCCGCTGTTCTTTCACCGTTTGCAGGTTATGGATGAGGTCCATCATCATCCCAACGAGAAGAACCCCATCGTTTTATATGTAGTTCAATAGTTCACGCGGCGCAAAATCATTGATGTTCTGCAATTCTTCCTTACTCCACCATTTTACCTGTTGCCATGCCTCCTTTTCCTCTTTCGTCATATTTTCGAACGATAATCTAGTGTCCGATGGAATCACAATTTTGTAATAAATCTCACGACTAATAAAAGGACCTTGTTTCCCTTCGATCCATACATCCAGTTGGAATAGGGGCTCGCCGAGAAGGTCGACAACAATGCCTAGTTCTTCGTATAACTCCCTTTTTAACGCTTCCCCCGGCGTCTCGTTTTCTTCAATCCCTCCCCCTGGAGTCACCCATAACACTTTGTTTCCTACCACATCCCGAAATTCAAATCTCTGAAGAAGAATTTCATTCCGTTCATTGATGATTACGGCTCTAGAACATTTGCGTATGTTCATGAAACGCTGCCCCCTATATCAATGATCATTTTCAGCTAGACAAAGTCATCAGTCTCATGGTGAGAGAATCGTAGCATGGCACTCGCGATGCATAGAATTCCATCGTATTCTCCATTGTCCTTCATTATTGTTCTCGCAACAAGACACGAATGGCCCAAACCGCGACATCCTGATTCACTCGTGAGTGTTGATTCCGTTTTGATTTCCTCATCCCCCAGCTTTATGTTATCTCCTTTTGATCTAGTACTATTTTATCCTATTTAGTAATATTTCCCCTAGCTCTTCGCAAAATCAGTTTTTACGGTGAAGATTTTCTTTGCCTATGCAGCCGTTTGGTATTCTACAAAAACGAGGCAGAGGGAATCTTCTCCCTCTGCCTTGTTTTTCTTCCCTTTATTAAGCGGTGACCGATTCCCTTGCTTTTTTCACCAGATCAAAGCGGTCGGCGTTCATGATTTTCACCCAAGCGTTGATGAAATCACGGACGAATTTTTCTTGGTTGTCGTCTTGGGCGTAAAATTCCGCGTAGGAACGAAGGATCGAGTTGGCTCCGAAAATAAGGTCAACCCGGGTGGCCGTCCACCGCACTTCGCCCGTTTTCCGGTCGCGGATTTCATAAATGCCGCTGTCTGTCGGCACCCATTCATAGTTCATGTCGACTAAGTTGACAAAGAAGTCGTTCGTCAGCACCCCGATGCGGTCAGTGAAGACGCCATGAGGCAGATCGCGATAGTTCGCGCCCAATACCCTCAGACCGCCGATGAGCACGGTCATCTCAGGTGCGGTCAACCCTAGAAGCTGCGCTTTGTCGATGAGCAGCTCTTCCGGACCGACGCTGTACTCTTTCTTTGGATAGTTGCGGAAGCCATCGGCGAACGGTTCGAGCACCGCAAAGCTCTGGACATCGGTTTGCTCTTGTGTCGCATCGCCCCGTCCTGGAATAAACGGCACTTTGACATCAAAGCCGGCGTCGCGGGCTGCCTTTTCCACCGCAGCGCTGCCGCCAAGGACGATCAAGTCGGCGATGCTTACTTTTTTCGGCAGTTCGCGCTGGATGTCCTCGTAGACGGACAGCACTTTGGCGAGCCGCTCCGGTTCGTTCACTTCCCAGTCTTTTTGCGGCGCGAGACGAATGCGGGCGCCGTTGGCTCCGCCGCGCTTATCCGAGTTGCGGAACGTGCTGGCCGAGGCCCAAGCTGTTTTCACAAGTTCACTGACCGTCAGTCCGGAGTTCAAAATTTTGGCTTTGATTTCTTCAATTTCCGCTTCTGTCAATTCGTAATCGACTTCTGGAATCGGATCTTGCCAGATGAAATCTTCTTTCGGAACTTCCGGGCCGAGATATCTCGTTTTCGGTCCCATATCCCTATGGGTAAGCTTGAACCATGCCCGGGCAAACGCCTCCGCAAATTCTTCTGGATTTTGATGGAATCGGCGGGCGATTTTTTCGTATTCCGGGTCAAACCGAAGCGCCAAATCGGTCGTCATCATCATCGTCGGAACTTTTTTCGACGGATCCTCGGCATCCGGAGCCAAGTCTTTTTCATCCGGGTCGACCGCCATCCATTGCCATGCCCCGGCTGGGCTTTTCGTCAGCCACCAGTCATAGCCAAACAGCATGTCAAAGTACGACGTATCCCACTGGGTTGGCGTCGGCGTCCAAGCGCCTTCAATGCCGCTTGTGATCGTATCGCTCCCTTTCCCTTTTCCGTAAGAGCTGATCCATCCCAGCCCTTGCGCTTCAATCGGGGCGGCTTCCGGCTCGGGACCGACGTGCGTGGCAGGGCCGGCGCCGTGCGCTTTTCCGAACGTATGACCGCCGGCGATCAAGGCGACCGTTTCTTCATCGTTCATCCCCATGCGGCGGAACGTCTCGCGAATATCGCGCGCCGCTGCTTTTGGATCCGGCTTGCCGTCCGGCCCTTCTGGGTTGACGTAGATTAACCCCATTTGCACCGCGGCGAGCGGGTTTTCGAGCTCGCGATCACCGGAATAGCGTTCAGAGGCGAGCCACTCTTTTTCCGATCCCCAATAAACGTCTTCTTCCGGATGCCAGACGTCAACGCGGCCGCCGCCGAATCCAATCGTTTTTCCACCCATCGATTCAATAGCGACATTGCCCGCCAAAATGAACAAATCGGCCCAAGAGATTTTGTTCCCGTATTTCTTTTTGATCGGCCATAACAACCGCCGCGCTTTATCCAAGTTGGCGTTGTCCGGCCAGCTGTTTAACGGGGCAAAGCGCTGCGTGCCGGTCGAAGCGCCGCCACGGCCGTCGCCGATGCGGTACGTGCCAGCTGAATGCCAGGCCATGCGGATAAACAACGGCCCGTAATGGCCATAGTCGGCCGGCCACCAGTCTTGGCTTTCCGTCATCAGTTTGCGCAAATCTTCTTTGAGCGCCCAATAGTCTAGTTTTTGAAACTCCTCAGCATAGTTGAACTCTTCATCATGAGGATTCGTTTTTCGGTCATGTTGATGGAGAATGCTTAAGTTCAGCTGATTCGGCCACCAGTCTTTGTTCATCGTTCGATTCGAAGACTGATTCGTTACGCTTCCGTGAAACGGACATTGGGCTGCATTCTGACGATTTTGATTTTCCATTCTCCTGTTCTCCTTTCCCTTAATTAACAAAAAATAGGAATTCCATCATTACCATTTCTAACTGTTTTGTTGCCAGTCAAAAATGATAATGATTTGTACATTAGAATTATACTAAATTTATATTTGATAGTAAATAATAAAAGATACCTTTTATTATTTTGTAACTATTCAGCCACATCATAAAGTGAGCTGAATATTTTCTTCTTTCCTTGTCTATGATGTGGTCTATGATGTGAATATTGATAGACAAGGAGGTGAATCGCATGTTGATGGTACAACAAGCTGTATTTACAGTTGAGAGCTTAATCGGCAAAGTTCAACA
>NZ_PIJG01000091.1:0-4442 GCF_002809955.1 Geobacillus sp. Manikaran-105 | reverse complement strand
GATGAAACGTCGGGGATACGGATACAGAAATATCCAGCGTTTTGCATTGCGGGTTCGGCTAGAAACAGCTAACATACTTTCATGACAGGTGCAAGTACAACTTTTGGTGATGAACCACCTTTTTTAGCATCGTTCTGAATCGCTTGATTCACCAATTTCTTTGCTTTTTCTAGCTCATCCTTTTTCTCTTCTCCGTTATATTTAATTCTGTCTAAATTTCCCTTTAGTTCTTTCAGAATTCCTCTATAATCTTCGTTCGTTAAACTCGTTCCCCCATTATTCACGTTTGCTTTGTCCACGAAAATGGCCGAATTAAGATGCGCGAAGTAGAGTTCATCGTTTGATTTATAATCAGGGTAATTGTTCGGATCAGCTCCGACAGTCAGCCATTCTTTTTGTTCCTGCTCTGATTGTTGTTGCTGTGCCTTTACAGGTTTAGTTTGGGCGTCTTTTTCATTCACTACGAAAAACAAACCGCCACCCAATAACACAACAGCGACTAATAATCCAAAAATCCATTTGCCCAACTTGAATCCTCCCCCCTTGCCTTATTGGTCGTTACCATTTTAACCAATTTTTTAATTCCTTTCAAATGAAGGAGCGCCAATTCGGGCGCCCCTGCCCCTTAATAATCATCGATACACCATGAAAGAATATGTTGTTACCACTCCCGTATATTCTTCATTTTCTCTGGCTTGATAGTACATACGGACTCTATATCGTCCTCTTTTCTTCTAGTTGTTTCATAAACCTTATCGTATTTCATACAGATTGGCAAAGTTTAGAAAAACATTGCTTTTTCCTTTTTTTATATCATTTAGATGAATAAAACTTTCTTCTCTTGGATTGTTGTTAATTAACAAGAAAAACCGCTCTTTGCTAGATAAAGTGATTTCTTTTGGAATAGGGATGATAAAATCCTGATCTTTTGGTTGTTCAAGCGTATAAGAACGAGGTTGTTTTCCTCTTACTCCATATATATTTCCTTCCATATCAAAAAACATGATCTCCTCCACCATTTTGTGCGGACTTTGATCAATTCGAACATACCGTGCTTTATTAACCTCTTCTACTTGTAAAGGAGTGAAACGATCATTTAACAAAACAACAGATGGCAGATCAAACTCGTTGCTTTTACTGTTTTCCTTCTTAAATATCTTTTGAACATTATCCAATTTTATATGTGATGATATTTCAGAGAAATCATTTTTATTTCTTTTACTTACTAATACCTTCGTTACAGGTATGTTTTCCGTAAAAAAATGTTTTTGATCTTTATCAATTAAAATAGGCAAATACTCACTAAAATCATAATTATTTGATACCTGGACACGAATCGGAATTTTTAAGGATCCGTTTCCTTTCATGTGAATATCATAATACGTATATTTTTTATTGTTAATCGAAAATTTGATAAATTTTTGATTATGGAAAATAAACAGACGAAAGTGACGATCTCTATCTTTTAGACTATCAATGATAAAGTTGAACGTGAATTGTTTCATTCCAGATTTTAAAGAAACAATATCAACCGATTCATTATCAATCATCCACTTTTTTTTCAGTTTCGAATCAACTGTAAATGAAGTTGCGGTATCAGGAATAAATCCAAGCTGTTCCTGCGCATTATTTGGTATAATAAAATGTTCATTTTCATGGAAAGAGATAGTATCACTTGTATGTAAGGGTTGTCTATTTTCTTTTTCATTTTCTTTTTTTAAAAAATTATTGCATCCTGAAAACAGCAATACAGAAAGCATGATGAGTGCTATAATCAAATAGCTTTTTTTTCGACCCATTTTATCATTTTCCACCTTCCGTTTTCACCTTGATCAAAAAGCTCAAAATGCCTCAGCATTTTGAGCTTTTAGTTTTTATTAAAATCTTATACTATCTCCTGTATCAGCCATATAAGTATTAGTAGAAGTTGATAATGTGTGATGAGAAGTAGCTCGATATTCCCATCCAGAAGGAACACTTACTGGATAATGAGAAACTGTTGCTGTATCAGTAGTTTTTCCTAACCCAGTATCTTGCTTAGTACCTAGAGAGTTTCCATTAAGCATTAACGTCGTAGTTACTCCATGAGATGAAAGAGTAACTTTACTCGTCGTTTTTCCAACAGCCTTCACTTCACTAACAGGATACGCATTTGGAGTAATTCCTTTTATCGACGAAGATGCCGAAGATTCTGAAACATAAATATACGTGGAGCCTGTCCCTACTGTGGATATAGAAATTGATCCTTGAGCCGTCACTTTTCCGTTTTCTACTACTGCTCTCAAGTTTGCTTCATTGCTATAATGGATGGCATTTTCTCATAATTTTGAAACACTGTCTTTATTCTCTTCTGCAAAAACTCCTCCTGAAGAAAAAGAAATCAAAGAAGCGGACAAGGCTGTGGCAAGTCCGAATTTCAAAAACTTCATTTTCTTCATTTCCTATCCTCCATTTCTTATTTTTTTACAATTTCATTATAAATTATTAAAAATAAACTTTCAATAGTAAATTTTCGAAAAATATATTTTATATTACATTCTTTTAATTAACTGCCTTAGTTATACTCAGACCCAAGAATTTCTTACGACTTCTATCAAAAATAATTGGTTTCTAAAAAAGGAAGAAACCTTTCGATTTCTTTCTTTTCTACCTCGTTATAAGTTCCAATCATTCGATACCATTTAACTAGTTCTCAATCTCATTGACTACTAATTGGACATAGCCGTTTTTAAATATCGAAATCATCTAGTTGCTGAGTTGTTTCGGAGATGGTATTTCACTAGTTTGACAGTATAAAGTTTAAATTATTTATCAAAACTTTTTCCCACATTAGACACTCCCTAAATGTTAATTAGTTTTATTGTAGCGTCTCTTTTTCCCCTCTTCCTTTCTTCTATTTTCTCTATGAATGTACTTCGCGTACAACAACAATCACCATAAACCCGTGGTGCTAGTTGAGCGCTAGCGCTCAACTAGCACCACGGGTTAAATATATCTCTCGATACATCATTTTATTCGCAATCGCCACTGGTGCTCGTTTCTCGGAAATCATGGGCCTGACATGGGATTGCGTTGATTTCAAAAACAAAACAATCACGATTAATAAGACTTGGGACTTTAAAGGGGCAAATGACTTTAGCGATACAAAGACGTTCGATTCAAAACGAACCATTACGGTCGATAACGAGACGTTAAATATGCTCAAAGAACTGCGAAAATATCAAAATGAATTAGCTATGAAAGCAGGATTACGAAACACGAAAAATTTAGTGTTTATCAACTCAAAAATGGAAATTGTGACAAATAACGCCGTCAATAAAACGTTGCGATCATTATGCAAAAAAATCGGGATTAAAACGATCACTTACCACGGGCTCCGTCATACTCACGCATCCATGCTCTTGTATAAAGGAGTGAATATCAAATACGTTTCTCGGCGTCTTGGACATAAAGATATTGTAACCACGCTGCAAACGTACTCTCATATTTTAGATGAGATGGAGCAAAAAGAGTCTCGGCAAGTTGACCTTGCAATGGAGGAGCTGTACCATGCTAAATAGCCGTGCAAAATTCGTGCAAAATTTTTTCGGATTCTATCGTTTTTTTCGGGATTCCCAAAAAATGAAAAATGACCGCAAACGCGGTCATATCAAGGGTTTCAGCACTGTTAACCCGAACCGATCGTATGTAAGTGGCGTCCCAGGAGAGACTCGAACTCCCGACCGACGGCTTAGAAGGCCGCTGCTCTATCCTACTGAGCTACTGGGACACAATCCATTAGGAAACTCCAATATCCTCGCTGTCCCTTCCTCTACAAGCCTACTCAAGGAAGCTTGATGCGTCGGGACAACTCGCAGCTGTTTCATAGAAGCCTTTGCTCGTTGCTCGATCCTGCCAAGTTGCTGGAGCATCATCAACAGAGCATACTCCACAATATTCACGATAAAATAAAGGAAAGCGGGTGATGGGAATCGAACCCACGACTTCAGCTTGGGAAGCTGAGGTTTTACCATTAAACTACACCCGCATAATCCATATCAGTGAACTTGTCGTAAAAACGATTGCAATAAAAATATAATGGCAAATCGTTTTTTTGTCAATATCTTTTTTAAAGATAATGGAACGCGCTCGAGAGGATTCGAACCCCTAACCTTCTGATCCGTAGTCAGATGCTCTATCCAATTGAGCTACGAGCGCATATTGGGAAGCGGAAGACGGGACTCGAACCCGCGACCCCCACCTTGGCAAGGTGGTGTTCTACCACTGAACTACTTCCGCGTTGTAATGGTGAAGGAAGTTCATTCCTTCAAAACTAGATAACCGTTTGGAGAAGAAGCCGCGGCGCCTCCACTTTTCTTGTTAGGTTAAGCCCTCGATCGATTAGTATCCGTCAGCTCCACGTGTCGCCACGCTTCCACCTCGGACCTATCGACCTCGTCATC
>NZ_PIJG01000010.1:0-67975 GCF_002809955.1 Geobacillus sp. Manikaran-105 | reverse complement strand
TTCGTATTGTCCAGCTTCGGTCCGCCGCCGCTCGGGGTCAAATAACCTTCGCCTTCCGGGTGCAAGCACCCTTGCAGGCGAAGAACATTTGCCCATCGCAGCGACCCGCGGACCTCCGCTTTTCGTCGCGCTTCGTTTCGTTCAGTTTTCAAGGAACAAGCAACTGCTTTTGTAACTTATAACTTAACGACAACTATTATTATATAAACAAATCTTTCAAAATGTCAAGCATTGTTTTCTCTGCTTTGTTTCTGCCGCGTTTATCCATTTATTACGTTGCGGCAATATTTTATTATACTTATCATCCGCTGTTTGTCAACCACATTTTTTGATTGTTTCGTTGCCGTTTGCCTCTTGGCATCGCGCTGTCGTGAAACGGCGATTTTGATTATATTACGCCTGACTTTCTATGTCAACTGGAATTTCCATACGCAATGTTGCAGACTTCCCCTCCTGTAATGGCTGCTCACATCAACTATAATGAAAATGTGTAATAAGATAAAAAACGAGCATCAACGAAGGAGGAATGGATGCGATGAATCATTCATTTTCCGTTTTGCTTGACGCCTACCGCCGCCTTTGGCCGAATCGTTCGATCACAGCGGAGACGCTCGATGAACAGAATAGCCAAGCTCTTTTATATGAGACGATCAGGCAGGAGCTGCGCGACGAGTGGACGCATCCGCGCGTGCGGCAATCGCCTGAAGTGAAGTTTTATTACGCCGTTAAGCGGGTGGCCGCCTCCCACTTGCCGAATGACGTGAAAATCGCGCTGATTCAAGCGTATTTGACGGTGATGGAACAATTACAAACCAATCATACATAAAACAGACGAATCCGGTTCACACTACTGAGTGGAAAAACATTTCTTGTTAAGGAGGATGGCAGTTATGGCGTTAATTCCGTATGACCCGTTCCGTCATTTGGAAGCGATCCGCCGGGATATGAACCGCTTTTTCACAAGCGATTTTCCATCATTGTTTGGCCACATGGACGATCAGCACTGGATGCCGCGCATGGACATGCATGAAACGGAAAACGAGTACGTCGTTTCGTGCGATTTGCCGGGGCTCGAGCGAAAAGAAGATGTGCACATTGATGTGCACAATAACGTGTTGACGATCAGCGGCACGATTCAACGCCATCACGATGTCAAAGAAGAACAAATGCACCGGCGCGAACGCTTCTTCGGCCGCTTCCAACGGTCGATCACCCTGCCGGCCGATGCGGCGGCGGACAACATTCGCGCGACGTACAAAAACGGTGTGTTGGACATTCATATCCCGAAAACAACTGCCGGAACGAAAAAACGGGTCGACATCGAGTTTCATTAATGACAAAAAGCGGCTGACTCAAAAGCCCCTTTTTAACATTTTTTCGAAAGAAGTCTTCCATTTCGAAACGAAGTGAAAGTGGGAGATGAATGTCGGTTGGCGTTAGCCAACGAATAGGTGTGTGGCTTACCGTTCGGCAAACACGCCCAAGTCGCTTGAAGCCCCCGCCTCTAAGCGAAGCGTAGGTGGCGGGTCGCTCACTGAAATGGAACTAAAGTATGTGAAAGAGACCACCTCTGAACCCCTTGGTTTTATCGGGTTTTTCGTGGTGGTCTCTTTTTCCATGGCGCCTCAGATAGAAGCATTATCGCTCTTTTGACCCAGCCCCTTTTCGATTGGCCCCACTGCTTGCGCGGATCACAAGATCTGTCGGCACAACCACTTTCTTGCATATCACCCGCTTCGTCGTCAACCGCTCAACAAGCAGCTCAACAGACGTTTCGCCCATAAACTCCGTGTACACTTTTACAGTTGACAGAGGCGGGTGGAGAAACGCAGCCATCGGCAAATCATTGAATCCGACAACCGCTACATCCTCGGGCACGGCGATCCCGGCTTCATGCAGCGCACGCAGGGCGCCGATCGCCATCGAGTCGCTGGCGATGAAAAACGCCGTCGGCAAGTTGCCGCTTGAGACAGCTTCTTTCATCAGCCGGTAGCCGTCCTCGGCGGTGAAGGCGCCGATCGATACATAGCGCGGATTGTACATTCCTTTTAAATATAAATATTCATAAAACGCCGCCTCGCGCTCATCACGGATTGGCGTCCCTTCGTCGACATATTCGCGGCCGCCGATGTATCCGATTTCCGTATGCCCCATTTCAAGCAAATAGTCTAGCACGGCGATTGTCGCCTGGCGCAGGTCAATGACAACCGAGTCGAACCGCCGCTCATCAGGCGAGCAGTCGACAAATACGATCTGCTTCGCACTCGAAGCAAAGGTGCTGACTTCTTTGGAGCCGAACTTTCCGACGGCGATGACGCCGTCAAGCCCTTCCATCCGTTCGGTCGGATAAACGCCATTTTGCTTAAACAGTTTGACCAGTTCTATGCCGCGGTCAAAACATTCTTTTTCCACCCCGAGGCGAATCGCCATATAATACGGGTCATCGATTTCCTGGCGTTCCGAATACCAGTGAATGAGCCCGAAGCGAAACGATTCGCGCGCTTGCTGGCTTCGCTCCCGCAATGTTTTGTAGTTCAGCTCTTGGGCGACTTCAAAAATGCGCCTTCTCGTTTCATCGGAAACGGACAGCGTCGTGTCATAGTTGAGCACGCGCGACACGGTCGCCACCGAAACGCCGACTTTTTCCGCGATTTCTTTTAACGTAGCCATCGTCTGTTCGCGCCCCCTTTCTGTTTCATATGAAACGCGTTTTTTCGCCGCATTTAAACAAGAGACGACATGCGCTCCACAGCGTGCTGCAGAAAGCGGCGAAACGCGTCCTTCCCTCGCTTGTCCCGCTTAAACACCCCGGCATGTTCCAACACGGTCACAAACCGTTGTCCCACTTCGTGCCGCAAAATGTCATGGACGTTGTCCTTCGTGATGTCCGGATAGGCCGAGTGAATGGCTTCGCACCAATCCCAATGTTTATGCATCGACTCGTCCCAGTCTTCTTTCTTTGTCCGATGCACGAGATAATCGGCCAGCGTCTCCAGTTCCACGGCAAGCCGTGCCGGCAGCACCGCCAGCCCCATCACTTCGATCAAGCCGATATTTTCTTTTTTAATATGATGCAATTCTTCATGCGGATGGAAAATGCCGTACGGATGTTCCGCTGACGTCCGGTTGTTGCGCAACACGATATCCAACTCAAACAAATCGCCGCGCCGCCGGGCGATCGGGGTGATGGTGTTGTGCGGAACATCGCCGCTATAGGCCATAATCTCGACGCTTGGGTCGCTGTACGTCCGCCATGTTTCATACAAAAAGGCAGCCGCATCCAACACGTCCTCTTTTGGTCCAGTCAAACGGATGACGGACATCGGCCAGCGCACAATGCCGGCTGTGACCGACGGAAACGATGGCAGCGGGATACACTCTTCGATCTCCGCCTTTTCCATCGCAAACGGATAACGCCCTCCTTGGAAATGGTCATGCACTAAAATCGAGCCGCCGACAATCGGCAAGTCGGCGTTCGAGCCAATGAAATAGTGCGGGAACTTTTCGACGAAATCGAGCAAGCGCTCAAGCGTCTTCCGCTCCATTTTCATCGGCACATGTTCGGCGGAAAAGACGATGCAATGTTCATGATAGTACACGTAGGGAGAATATTGGAAATACCACTGTTCATCCAATAACGTGATCGGGATGACACGGTGATTGGAACGGGCGGGATGACGCCACGTTCCTTCATACCCTTCGTTTTCTTTGCATAATACACATTTTGGATACGAGGATGACGGCATCTCTTTTAATTTGGCGATTTCCTTCGGGTCTTTTTCCGGCTTCGCCAAGTTAATGGTGATATCCAATTCTCCATAGATGGTTGACACTTTCCAGTGCTGATTGTTGGCGATGCGCGCCGTTTGAATGTAATTGGACGCTTGGCTCAACGAATAAAACCAGTCCGTCGCCTCCTGCGGGCTGCGGCGGTACCGCTCGTAAAAGGCGCGGATCACTTCCGACGGCCGCGGCATGACGCAGTCCATCAGTCTCGCATCCCATATATCGCGCTCGGTCGTTGTATTCGTTTCCAACAATCCTTGTTCATACGCCCAATCAATCATAGCGTCCAATACCGGGGCCGGCGAGGCCAAGGGAACGTCCTTGACCTCGGCCGGCTGCCATTCCGTGAGTCGGAGCGTTGCCAGCAGGCGGTTGCGCGCGTACACCACATCTTCCGGCGCTAAAAGGCCGCGTTGCTCGGCATAACGGATCAGTTGTTCAATCGCCGTCCAAATTCGTTCCATCGCTCACACACCCCGATAGCCGTTTGGCCGCGCTTTGTGCCACTCCCACGCCGAGGCGACGATATCCGTAATGGACAGGTATTTCGGCTCCCAGCCGAGCTCGCGCTTCGCTTTTTCCGATGAAGCGACAAGCCGCGCCGGGTCGCCCGGCCGCCGCGCCACGACGCGGGCAGGGATCGGGTGTCCGGTCACCTGCCGCACCGCTTCGATCACTTCTTTGACGCTGAAGCCGTTGCCGTTGCCGAGATTGTACACGTCACTGGACGCTCCATTCCGCAGTTTTTCAAGCGCCAACACGTGGGCATCGACGAGATCAAGCACATGAATGTAGTCGCGGATGCACGTGCCGTCAGGCGTGTCATAGTCATCACCGAAAATGTAGATTTCCTCACGCTGGCCAAGCGGCACTTTTAAAATCAATGGAATAAGATGCGTCTCCGGGTTGTGGTCCTCACCGATTGTCGTGCCGTACGCCCCGGCGACATTAAAGTAGCGGAGCGAAATCGAGCGGATGCCGTAGGCGCGGTCCGCCCATTTCATCATTTTTTCCATCGCCAGCTTTGTTTCTCCGTACGCGTTTGTCGGTTCGGTCGGATCGGTTTCGATGATTGGGATTTGTTTCGGCTCCCCGTACACCGCAGCGGTAGAAGAAAAGACGATTTGCTTGACGCCAAATTCCTTCATCACTTCAAGCAGCACTTGTGTCCCGTACACGTTGTTGTCGTAATACTTCAGCGGCTCTTCCATGCTTTCGCCGACCAATGAGTTCGCCGCAAAATGAATGACCGCCTCAATGTCGTGCCGGCGAAACACCGTGCGCAAAAACTCGCGGTCGCGAATATCGCCTTGGCAAAACACCGCATCACGGTGAACCGCTTCTTTGTGCCCCGTCTGCAAGTTATCCACCACGACCACGCGCTCCCCTTTTTCAAGCAGGCGGTACACCGCATGGCTGCCGATATACCCTGCCCCTCCGCAAACCAAAATCATCGGCTCATCTCCTCCAGTTCCGTGAGTTCTCTCGCCCCGTCACCAACTTCAACGACATAAAAGCTTGCTTCATAACCGATTTTTTCGGCATACGCGTTTCCGACCCGTTCAATGAAATCTTGAACGCATGCCTTTTTCACAATGTTCACCGTGCAGCCGCCGAATCCGGCCCCGGTCATGCGCGCCCCGATCGTTCCTTCGTGCGACCATGCGGCCTCCACGAGCGTATCAAGTTCGGCTCCGGTTACTTCATAGTCATGGCGCAGCGACAAATGCGACTGTTTCATCAACTCGCCAAAGCGGACGAGGTCTCCCTGCTCAAGCGCCCGGGCGGCTTCAAGCGTCCGCTCGTTTTCCGTCACCGCATGGCGGGCCCGTTTTTGTTCAAGCGGGGAAAGAAGATTTGCATAACGGGCCAGTTCCGCGCTTGTCAGCTCGCCGAGCGAGGCGATGTTCCGCACGCTTTGCAGCTTCGCGAGCGCCGCCTCGCACGTCGCCCGCCGCTCGTTGTACGCCGAGTCCGCCAGGCCGCGCTTTTTGTTTGTGTTCGCGATGACGATCGCACAATCGTCAAGCACCAATGGCAAATAGCGGTGCTCGAGCGTCTGGCAGTTTAATAGAATGGCGCAATCTTGTTTTCCCATGCCGACGGCGAACTGATCCATAATGCCGCAATTGACGCCGATGTATTTATTTTCTACGTTTTGGCTCATTTTCACAAGCTCTAGCTGATCAAGCCCGCGCCTGAACAGTTCGTTGAGCATCACCGCGGTCACAAGCTCAATCGACGCGGATGACGACAGCCCGGCGCCGTTCGGGATCGTGCCGTAATACAAAATGTCCAATCCGGTCTCAAGCGGGCTGAGCGCTTGAAACGCGGCCAAGATTCCTTTCGGGTAGTTCGCCCAACCGTGTTCGCGACGATAAGACAAGTCACCGTAAGAGACCGTGATCACTCCCGTTTCCGGGAAGTTTTGCGAATAAAAGCGGACAAACGGCTCATCCGTTTGTCTAACAAGCGCATACGTGCCGATCGCAAGCGCGCACGGCAGCACATGCCCGCCGTTGTAATCCGTATGCTCACCGATCAAATTGACGCGGCCAGGGGCGAAGAAGGTGCGGATGGCTTCGTCCGAGCCGCCAAAAAGTTGGGTAAATTGTTGTTTTAAAGCTGCGATCATGAAAAAGCCTCCTTAAGGTCATCTAGTCTAATAAATATTTTAGTTAAAATTTTACTATCCGTCAACGAAAAATTCCGATTTTGATTATACCGACAAGCTTCTTGTTAGAAACAAAGCCCTTCCTTCATCCGTATAATTCGTTACAATCAACTTATCCTAAACATAAAGAAGGAACAGGAGGCCCAAGCATGGATGCCATACTGGAGCTGCAAAAAGAACTAAAGCAAATCGAACAGTGGGAACACTCCCAAAAAGACCTCTGGTTTTGGGAAAAGCTCGGCCGCTTGCCGTTTCAAGTGCTTGATAAGCTGACACCAAAAGTCATCCATCGAAAACTCGGACAGCTGCTTGATGAGCTGGGCAGCTATATTCAAAGCGGCGGGCAATACTTAGTGAATGAAGGAAAGGTATTGGACAAGCTTGGCGTATCGTCGTTGGCCGAGGTGCCGCACTTGCCGCTTGCGACGATGGACCGCGTCTGCGACGAGTTGATCGATGCGCGCGTCACGTTCGCCCAGCTGCAAGGAGCGGCGACCGGGGTCGGCGGGGCGCTGACGCTGGCGGTGGACATCCCAGCGCTTCTCGGCTTAGCGCTGAAAACGCTGCAAGAGATCGCCATCGTGTACGGATATGACCCGAAGGAAAAAGAGGAGCGCGTGTTTGTCGTCAAATGCCTGCAGTTTGCCGCGGCGGACATCGTCGGGAAAAAAGCGATTTTGGACGAACTTTCGTCGTTCTCCCATGAACGAGGGCGCGTCTTTTCCGAACTGCAAGGCTGGCGGGAAGTGATGATGACGTTCCGCGACCAATACGGATGGAAAAAGCTGTTTCAAGCCGTTCCGATCATCGGCGTCATTTTCGGTTCGCTGTTTAACAAATCGTTTATGGAAGACATCGCCGAAACCGGGAAGATGCTTTATCGGAAGCGGCGCATTATCGAGAAGCTTAAACAGTTTGAACCCGGCATCTAACATGCCGGGTTCGATTCGTTTGTTTCGCGCTGATGCATCCGCTCAGGCCGCATCATTCCCCCCATCATCGAACAGCTTTCAATCGCCACATCATGCTGATAAAATCGCCCAAGCGGTGCGGCACCGCCACTCCGGCATACATCAGCTCGTCGCCGCCGTAGACGCCAAGGCCTTCGATTTCATAGTCTTGATTCGGGTCAAGCCCTTTTAAGCGCAAGTGCGACAGCGGGGCGTTCGCTTCCGCCAGAACGCGGAAGTAGGCGACGAGCGCTTCCGACTGATCTTCCGAGACGAACATCCATGCCACCTCGTTGCCTTCAAACGGGCTGAGCAGCCGATAAAACGTGCCGAACTGGACGAGGCGGCGCACATCTTTGTAAAACGCGACTTGTTCCTTAATGATTTGTTTTTCTGTTTCCGTCAATTTCGTGATATCGAGCTCATAGCCGAAGTTGCCTGACATCGCCACATGGCCGCGCATCGTGAGCGATGTCACCCGCCCGACTTGGTGGTTCGGCACGGCCGAGACGTGGGCGCCCATGGCGCTCACTGGGTAAACGAGGCTTGTACCGTACTGGATTTTCAGGCGCGAGACAGCGTCAGTGTTGTCGCTCGTCCATGTTTGCGGCATATAATAGAGAATCCCCGGGTCAAACCGCCCTCCGCCTCCGGAGCAGCTTTCAAACAAAATGTGCGGAAAACGCGCGGTGATCTCGTCCATCACGCGATAGAGCCCAAGCATATAGCGGTGCGACGTTTCGCGCTGGCGCTCGGGCGGCAGGGCGGCCGAACCGATTTCCGTCATATGGCGGTTCATGTCCCATTTCACATAAGTGATGGGGGCGCTCGCAAGCACGTTCGAGATCGTTTCAATCATATAGTCGCACACGTCTTGGCGGGAATAATCGAGCACAAGCTGGTTCCGTCCTTCAGAGCGCGGGCGGTTCGGCACATGGAGACACCAGTCGGGATGTTTCCGGTACAGCTCGCTGTTTGGCGACACCATTTCCGGTTCGATCCATAAGCCGAACTGCAGCCCGAGTTCGTTCACTTGTTTCGCCAGTCCGTTCAGGCCATTGGGGAGTTTGCGCCGATTGACCACCCAATCACCGAGGGAACGGCGGTCGTCATCGCGTTCGCCAAACCAGCCGTCGTCAAGCACAAACAGTTCGATGCCAAGCTCCGCCGCTGTTCGGGCGATATTCATGATCTTTTCTTCATTGAAGTCAAAATACGTTGCTTCCCAGTTATTGATCAAGATCGGGCGTTCGCGGTCGCGGAACGCGCCGCGCGCTAGGCGGGTGCGGTACAGTTCGTGGTACGTTTGCGACATTCCGTTTAACCCTTGATCGGAGTAGACCATAACGACTTCCGGCGTTTGGAACGACTCGCCCGGTTCCAATAGCCACGTAAAATCAAACGGATTGATGCCCATCGAGACGCGGGCAGTGCGGAACTGGTCCACCTCGACTTGGGCGAGGAAATTGCCGCTGTACACCAAGCTGAACCCGTACACTTCGCCTTGGTGTTCATCGACGTTTTTGGCAGCGAGCGCAATAAACGGATTTTGTTGGTGGCTGCTCGCGCCGCGGCGGCTTTCCGCCGCTTGCACGCCGGTCAGAAGCGGGAGCCGCTCGATCCAGCGCTCGCGCCCCCACGCTCCGGGGAGATGGATCCAATCATAGTCAGCAGTTGGGAAATCGACGCTCATACTGAGCGCGCGCAGCAGCTTTAACCGCTCGCCGCCTTTGTTTTCAAAATGGGCCGCGCGCGTGATGACGTTCCATTTTTCATATGCCGTATACTGCAACGTGACTTCTAGACCGATCAGCGCATCTAAAAGGACAATTTCGAGCGTCTCCGCTTCCTGTTCATGCTCCACGTATGTCGCCGGCAGCCCGTTCAGTCTAGGCTTCCCTTTGTAAATGCGGTGCGTTTTGTAGCGCAAATCGGTCACCGTCGAGCCATTCTCAAGCTGCACTTGATACGCCGGAGCCCGGAAATCGGTATTCCCATAGGCTGGATATTCTTGTGGCAGCGTATCGAGCGAAAACGTGCGGTCGGATGGGTCGGGATTGGGGGAAAACGCGCGATCGAGCCGCGGAAACGCCTCCGCGCCCCGAACAGCGCGCACCGCTTTTCCCCAATAAACATGCGCCAAATAGCCGGAGCGAACGATCTGCATGACATATGTTGTGTCATTGGCTTTGAGATAAAACGTTTTATTGGTTGGATCAAATACAATTGCCATATCGTTATCCTCCTAAACAAGATTCTTCACTCTGTGAACACAAACGTAAACGGACAAATACGCGCAAACCGGCTTGTTCTTATGCACGTTTACTTGATTGCCCCTCTTGTGACACCGCCAATAATCCATTTTTGGGCAAACAAGTAGACGATGATCATCGGAGACAACGCCATTAAATAGGAAGCGAACGCTAAGTTGTAGTCCGTGCCGAACTTGGACTGAAATACATATTGAACCAACGGAAGCGTCATATCGGACTGGTCGCTCAGCACAATCAACGGCAATAAAAAGTCATTCCATGCCCATAGACAAGTCAGAATGGCAACGGTAGCGTTAATCGGCGCCATAAGCGGGAAAACCACGCGCCAAAACACGCCCCATGTACTGCACCCATCCATAATCGCCGCTTCTTCCAACTCCTTTGGAATCGAACGGATATACCCGACGTAAATAAAGATATTAAACGCAATACCATAGACGACATACAGAAAAACGAGTCCGCTAGGATTATTCATCCCGAATGCGGATGTTTGCTTGACAATCGGCAACATAATAATCGGAAACGGAATAAACAAGGCGCTGACAAAGTAATAATATAAAAACTTAAAAAATTTCCGGTGCATATTGCGAGCAATGGCATAAGCGACCATCGAATTCGTTATAATGGTCAAAACAACGGTGGTTACTGTGATAAATGCGCTGTTTTTAAACGCTTGAAAAAAGTTCGTGGCCTCGATCGCTTTTGCAAAATTTTCCACATGCAGGCCGACCGGCAGCGACAGCACTGAGTCTGCCAACTCCTCCGGCGTTTTTAACGCGATGGACACCGTCATGTACAAAGGAAACAAAATGAACAGCGCCCCGACCGCAATCAACAAAGTGGCAACCCAGTTTGTTTTCTTGGCCATCACATATCCACTTCCCGTTTTTGTAAAAATTTAATCTGCAGAATCGATACCGCCATAATGACAATAAAGTAAATGACCGAGTTCGCAGATTGGTAAGCAAACTCCCCGCCCTGAAATCCGCCGTTGTAAATGAGCAATGAAATCGATTCAGTAGCCCGTCCGGGCCCCCCACCTGTCAACGCCACAACTTGGTCAAATACCATTAAAAAGTTTTTCATCGCCAACACCATATTGATCGTAAAAAACGGCGCAATCATCGGAAACGTAATATGCCGGAAATTTTGCCATTTACTCGCTCCGTCTAGGCTAGAAGCCTCATACAGCTCTGAGGGAACCGTTTGCAGTCCCGCCAAATATAAAATCGTATTAAAGGCGCACGCCTGCCATACGGCGACAATGACAATGCCGACCCATGCCCATTTTTCGCTTCCTAAAATATTCGTCGAAAGCGCCTCAATCCCCAGTTTCTCTCCCCATAAAGGGAGCACGTTAGCAAACAAGTAGTTGAAAATATAGCCTACAATCAGCACGCTTAAAACATTCGGCAAAAAATACACGGCGCGGAAAAAATTTTTGAACTTAATTTTTTCATTCAACCCTATAGCGATCGCTAAACTGAGCACATTGACGAGCACGGTCGACACAATGGCAAACTGAAATGTAAACAAGTACGAATGCCATACGTTTTCGTCCCGAAACAAGTAGTAGTAATTTTTCAATCCAACAAAGTCGTACGTTAAGCTTAATCCGTCCCAATTGGTAAAGGAATAGAAAATGCCTTGGAGGGCCGGAAAGGTGTGAAATACCGCAAATAACACGACAGCCGGAACGGTCATCAAGTAAATCGCGATGTTTTTCGGTTTTTTGATTTTCTTGAAAATAGGCAATGAAACGCTTCGTTCCCTTGTCACGACAACCTCTTTCCGCATCGTATCACCTCCTAATGATAAGAGGGGGAGAAAAACCGAGGGACTCCCCCTATTTTCTTCCCGTTTCTCCTTCTTGCCTAATTACTTACGCTCTTTCACTTTTTCCCACTCGGCGTCCATTGTTTTTAAAAACTTCTCCACATCTTGATCATGCGTCAACTGTTGCAACAAATTGGCCAAATTGATGCTCGGCGGAATATAATGGTCTGGAAAATCAACGAGCGCCCCCTTGGCAAAGCTTTCTTTTAATCCTTCCAACGTCGGATCCTCCTGCGTTAATCCCTTGATGGCCGAGAACGCATTTTGTTCAGCCATGTACGCCTTTGCATTTTCCTCTTTTAATAAGAAGTCGATAAATTTCTTTGCTTCTTTCGGATGTTTTGATGTTTTCGAGATCGCAAAAAGAAGATCAACACCGGATACTAATTTGGTTTGTTCCGGATTGTTTGTTACAGGATAAGGGAATACACCGAGTTCAATATTCGGATTGGCCTTTTTAATTTCCGGGATCGCCCAAATGCCTTGCAAGTACATCGCCGACTCGCCTTTGGCAAACGCCACATTGCCATCCGCATACCCTTTGCCAAATTGATTTTTATGCCCGTACTTCAACAGCTCCACAAATTTTTCGGTTGCTTCTTTATACCCTTTTTCAAAGCTTGTTTTGCCTTGATTTAAATCTTGGAAAAATGTTTCCCCTTGGGTGTTGGCTGCCAAAGCGTTGTAAGCAGGCAATGTCGTCCACGCATCTTTAAACGTAAAGTAAAACGGCGTTTTTCCGGCTGCTTTGATCTTTTCGGCTGCAGCTATAAACTCATCCCATGTTTTCGGAACACTCAAACCAAGTTCTTTGAAGATGGCTTTGTTGTAAATGACGGCATTCGCATTGGCCGCATAAGGAATGGCATACACTTGTTCCAGTCCACTGACGTCTTTTACCATTTGAATATACGAAGGTTGAATGTTGTTCAGTTCCGGCGCTTTCGTGACATCTTCAAACATCCCCGCTTTGGCGAGTTCCGCAAATGTCGTATCGGCGCCAACCCCAACGATATCCGGCATGTCCCGTTTAGCGGCGCGGGTTTTTAATACTGTTTCTGCATCGGGCGGATTGGCGTTGACAACATCAATGTTTGGGTTTTCTTTTTCAAATTTTTCAATCAGTTTATCGAATGTTCCCCTTGCTTCGGGTTTGTAATGGAAAAACTCAATTTTGACTTTTCCGCCTGATTCGCTTGCGTTTTGTTCCGTTTTGTTTCCGCATGCGGTAAGCAGCGAAAAAGTTAATGCACTGGACATGACGAGTGCGAGTGCTTTTTTCATCTTCCATGTTCCCCCTTTTCCCTTTGCTAACATGTACGGCTTCATTCAACAGCCATCCGTTTTTTTGTTAAGTTGTCAGCGCTTACTTTTTTTGTTACATAGCTTCCTGCTATGATTCTCGCCGCTCACCCCCCTTTATGTATTTTGACCGCGTTTTGCACAGCTTTCCCGAATGATAAGTTCCGCCGGAGTGACGATTTTAACCGGAATGTTCCGGTTCCCCGTCCTCCGCTCATGCAGCGCGTTTGCAGCGAGTCTCCCCATTTCATGCGCGTATATTTTCACTGTTGAAAGGGGCGGGTTCAAAAATGCTGCGGCGTCAATGTCATCGAAACTAATGATAGATATGTCTTCCGGAACTTTAAGGTTTGCCTGGTGAATCGCGTGTAGAGCCCCGATCGCCATCGGGTCGCTGGCGATCACAAACGCGCTTGGCAAATCACCAGAGTCAATCGCCGTCTTCATCAATTCGTATCCGCCCGCCGGCCCCCAGTCGCCGACAAATACATGGTACGGCTCATAAAGTCCAAGCGCTTTCATTTTTTTCTCAAATGTCCGTTTCCGTATATCATCAACTTCGTAACTTTTTCCGCCATTAAGCTTTTTGATCGTTTCCGATCCGCCGATATAGCCAATTCGCGTATGGCCAAGGGCGATTAAGTAATCAATGATTTTCTCTGTAGCCGCTTCCAAATCGGAGCAAACCACATCGTACCCGTCTACATCAATAACTTGGGTTATGAATATGATAGGGCGTTCCTCTGGAAAATGGCGCTGAATGTCGTCGGGATCAATACCGCCAATCACAATTAGCCCGTCAAACTGGCTTAAGTCTTGTATATCTGTTCCGCTGTTTACCCGGATGACGGAAGAGACGTGCAACGGCAATTGTTTGCACTGCTCTTCAATCCCGTAGCGGATAGAACTAAAATACGGATCTGTCGTTTCCTCATGCTGGGATACCGCGAGCAACAAAGCAATGTTATAACATTCAGACTCCTTCGTTTTCGGCGGATTAGCCCGGTTCGTACTGCGTCTCCGCACCGGTTTATAATTAAGCTCTTTAGCAATCTCAAAGACACGCTGGCGCGTTTCCTCGGAAACGGAGAGAGTGGCATCGTTATTTAAAATTCTTGATACCGTTGCGATTGATACATTCGCTTTTTCGGCAATATCTTTCATCGTAATCATTATGCATTACACACTACCTTTTAGTTAAATTAACTTATTTATTTAAGTAAAATATAACAAACAAAATAGTAAAAGGCAATAAAATATTTAAATTTACCCGAAATTTACCTCAATTTAGTTTTGGAACACATACATATTCGACCACTATTTTACTGAAATTAACCCCCAAAAAAGGCGCTCAAAATCGAGCGCCGATCCCCTCTAAACCCTCTATTTATTCATGATCCTCCGGTCATCATCTTCTGCTGCCAACACCGCTTGACGCAGCGCTTGTTCCAGTTCTTTCGTGTACGTTGCCTTCTCTTCCCCCGTCCACCCCAAATGCCGCGCCATAAACGCGATAACCGCTTCTTTTTCCCGCCGGACGGCGTCGATGTCAAACAGCAGCGCCCCGGTGCGGCGGATGAAGTAGTCGACCGGTTTGGCCGCCATTTCTTCCTCGATGGCGTAGACGAGGCGGACGAACGTTTCGCGCGTTAAGCCGGACGAGCGGTCGTACTCGTTGCTTAACGCAAACAACCGGTCGACATTTGTGCCGTACTGTTTTGCCAGCCGCGCCCCTTGTTCTTCTGTCAGCCCATAGCGCGCCGCTTCCTTCGCCTTTTCGGCGATGAAGACCGGCAGCCGGTGCGAGCCGCCGACATCGCCGCCGGAAATTGGCAGCTGTTTCGTTTGGCACGGGCGGAACGTTTTTCCCTCTTCTTTTTCCAATTGTTTGGCGACGAGGTCAACGACCGTTTCTGCCATTTTCCGATAGCCGGTCAGTTTGCCGCCGGCGATCGTAATGAGGCCGGATGGCGATGTCCAAATCTCGTCTTTGCGGGAAATTTCCGACGGGTCTTTCCCTTCTTCATAAATGAGCGGACGGACGCCAGCCCAGCTCGACTCGACATCATCAGCGGTGATGCCGACGGACGGGAACATGTAGTGAATCGCCTGCAATAAGTAATCACGGTCTTCTTCGGTCATGGCCGGATGAGCAGGATCATCGTCATAAAATGTATCGGTCGTGCCGACATACGTTTTCCCATCCCGCGGAATGGCAAACACCATCCGGCCGTCCGGGGTGTCAAAATAGACGGCCTGCTTGAGCGGAAAACGCTTTTGATCGATGACGATATGGACGCCTTTTGTCAGCCGAAGCCGCTTGCCGGTTTTCGATCCGTCTTTGTCGCGCAGCGCATCAACCCACGGTCCGGCGGCATTGACGACTTTTTTGGCGCGGATGTCATACACTCGTCCGCCGAGCAGGTCGCGGCAGCGGGCGCCGGTGATGCGGCCGCGCTCGTCATACAAAAACTGTTCGGCTTTGACATAGTTGACGGCGTCGGCGCCAAGCTCGACCGCTTTTTTGATCACTTCGATCGTCAAGCGGGCATCGTCGGTCCGATACTCGACGTAATAGCCGCCGCCAATCAGGCCGTCGCGCTTTAAGAGCGGCTCTTTTTCCAACGTCTGTCGGGCATTAAGCATCGTGCGCCGCTCGCTTTGCTTGACGCCGGCCAGCCGGTCATACAACCAAAGGCCGACCGACGTGCTCCACTTGCCGAACGTTCCGCCGCGGTAAATGGGCAGCAGCATCCACTCCGGTGTGGTGACGTGCGGGCCGTTTTCATACACAATCGCCCGTTCGCGCCCGACTTCCGCGACAAGCTTCACCTCGAACTGCTTTAAGTAGCGCAAGCCGCCGTGAACAAGCTTCGTCGACCGGCTTGACGTGCCGGCGGCGAAATCTTGCATCTCGACAAGCGCGACCGTCATGCCGCGCGAGATGGCATCCAAGGCGATGCCGCACCCGGTGATTCCCCCGCCGATCACCAACAGATCGTATGGCTTTTCGCTCATCGCTTCGAGAACGTTGTTCCGCTGTTTGCTTGAGAATGTCATGCTTGACTCCTCCTTGGAAAAAGACAAAAAGAGACCAGTGCAAACACGATAAGCCTTCGCCTACCATGTGTGCATGGTCTCTCCTTGTCTCCTGACTGATGATTAACTTGTTGCTTTTATTATAGCAGACTGCGGCCGATTTGGCCAGCTCAACGCATTATCCATTGTAGTGGCGCCATAATGTTTCGTTGGACGTGGTCACCGCCACCGCCCCAGCTGCAAGCGCCTGCTCGACATCGTCGACCGTGCGGATGAGGCCGCCGGCGTAAATCGGCTTCCCGGTCCGTTCTTTCACTTCGCGGATGATGTGCGGCATGGCGCCCGGAATGACTTCGATGCAGTCCGGATTCGTTTTCGCAATCATCTGATAGCTTTTCTCTAAAGCGTGGGAATCAAGCAAAAAGATGCGCTGCACGGCCAAGACGCGCTTTTGCCGCGCCTTCATAATGACGCCCGCTTTCGTGGAAATGAGGCCATGCGGGCGGAACTCTTGGCAAAGGTATTCCGCCGCATGTTCATCATGGCTCAGCCCTTGCACCAAGTCGACGTGAATGAGCAACTCCTTGCCATGCCGGCGGGCGTAATGAAAAACGCTTTTTAACTGGGCGATATGTACCTCAAGCAGCACTCCCATTTCGTAGCCGCTTGCCAAAAAAGCTTCGAACTGCTTCATCGTCTTTATGGCGGGAATGATGTGTTGTTTCGTCCCCATCCTCTTCCTTCTGCTCACCCTCTCAATTTGTCAACCTCGTCTAAGCATTCAAGCGACATCATCGTCCGCGGCTTGCATGTCGCAATTTTCACCCCGCGCTTGCGGAACTTCTCGACGACGTGATGAATCGCTTTTTTGCCTGCCGTCTCTTCGCCATGGGAATGTCCCATGTCTCTCACTCTCCTCCTATTCCGCTTTCGGAATGGCCAGTTCGACCGTCGTTCCTTGATCGATCTCGCTTTCCACTGTAATTTGCCCGCCGTATTTATCGATGATTTCCTTGGCGATCGAAAGGCCGAGCCCGGCGCCGCCTTGTTCGCGGCTGCGCGCCTTGTCGACGCGATAAAAGCGCAAAAAAACGTTTTTCAGCTCGTCTTTCGGAATGCCAATGCCATGGTCGCGGACGGCGACCGTCACAAATGGCCCTTCCTCTCGCAGAGAAATGGTGATTTTTTTCACCCGTTGAGAATATTTTACCCCATTGTCAAGCAAAATGAACAGCAATTGTTCAAAATGATGCTTGGCCATCGCCAGACGCGGCAGCGGCGTTTCCGGCTGATCAACAAGAAACTGAAAATCGGGATGCAAAACGCGGAAATTTTTCACGATTTGCCCGATGGCCGCAGCAGCGTCAATAGGAGCAATCTCTTTTGGAATCACGATCGCCTCAGCGCGCGACAAGTCAAGCAGTTCAAGGACGAGGCGCTTGAGCCGCTCCGCCTCTTTCATCGCCGCCTCAAGCGATTCTTCCAAAATCTCCGGGTTGTGCTTCCCCCACCGTTGCAGCAACGAAAGATGGCCTTGCAAAATGGCAAGCGGCGTGCGCAATTCATGGGACGCATCTTCGACGAATTGCCGCTGCATGGCAAAGGTGCGCTCAATGTCATCCATCATGCTGTTGAACATTATCATCAGCTCGGCCATTTCATCGCGCGCCGGAGGCACATCAATCCGCTGTTTCAGCCCGTTGTTTTTGATGTCGGCCATCGTTTCCGCCAACGTTTTTAGCGGTTTGATGAACCGTTGCGCCATAAACCGCCCGGCGAAGGCGCTCGCCGCCATCGCGCCAAAACCGATCACCGTCATAATAAGGAAAAGCATGTTCGTTACTTGTTGAAACTTCGTCAACCGGCGGGCGATTTCAATCGTTCCGTGCAAATGTCCGATATGAAGCGGCTTGCGCAGCAGCAAAAACCGTTCGTTGTTGACGAAATGCTCATCCATTTTCAACCGATCGGGCATATCGCTTGGCGAGAGCGAGACGGCGGCGCCGTTTGACACCGAGACGACGACGTTTCCCTTCTCGTCGGTGACACGGATGAGCTGATAGCGCTCATTCAGTTTTTCCAGAAACGAACGGCGGCGGCGAACATCTTCCCATGATATATTACGTTTTTCCGCGTAATACGTTTCAATTTCCGCCACCGTTTGTTCCATCGTTTTTTCTTCTTCCTTCAGCAGCCATTGTTTGACCATATGATATTGCAAAAACGTAAACACAAAATACGTAATGAAAATCGCCCCGGCCGACAAAACGGTCAGCTTCCCTTTCAGCGAAAGCCGGCGAATCGCCTCCCTCTTCATGGCCGCATCACATATCCAGCGCCGCGCACCGTTTGGATATATCGTTCCTTATCGTGTTCATCGAGCTTTTGCCGCAAATAGCGGACATAGACATCGACGACGTTCGTCTCCACCTCGGCGTCAAACCCCCACACTTTGTCAAGCAGCACATCGCGCGTCAAGACGACGTTGATGTTTTGCATAAAGGCGACGAGCAAATCGTACTCGCGCTTCGTCAGCTCGATAAACTCGTCCCCCTTTTTTACCGTGCGCGCCTGCGTGTCAACGACCAAATCTTTAAACGCCAACACTTGCCCGTCGGCTTCAGAATGAACGCGGCGGAACAAGGCGCGGATGCGGGCCAGCAGCTCCTCAATGGCAAACGCCGGTGGGCGGCAGCGGTATTTGTGCGCATGACCATGGATGGTGATGTCATTATATTCCAAACGGGTTAAAACCGCATGAGAAATCGCTAAAAAAAGCGGAAAGTGACTTTTTTCCCCGTCCGTACATACATTGACAATAAAGCGGATCGCCTCTATGGCTGCCGGCCGTCCAAGCGGCGGAAACGGCGGGCGGAGGAACCTTGCCACTTTGCGGAATGGAAAGAGAGGGAGTGCAATGAACGGACCGTTTCAACCGCCTGCAAACGGAGGCGGCGATCACCCGTTCCATCATTTGCGGAAACTCGTGAACCAATGGTTCGATGAACGACCATTGCAAAAACTGTTTGAAACGCTTGACGATTACTTTGCCCAAACATTTGCCGCGGCGTACATCCCGATCGAGGTGAAAGAAACGAAGCGCGACTATCAAATCATCGTCCGTCTGCCGGACATCAAGCGGGATCAAATTAGCCTGCAGTGGCATGAAGACGGGCTGCAACTTGTCATCGATCACCATGAAACGATCGAATCGTCCGACGACAGCGGCCATGTATACGAACGGCGCCAGCAGCGGCGGCGCGTGGCGAGGATGATTCCGTTTCCGTATCCGGTGGCCGAACATGAAGTGAAAGCTTCATTCCAAAACGGTACACTCGTCATTCGCCTGCCGCAAAAACGGAAATACATCGATATCGATTAAAATCCAAAGAAGCGCCTTCCGTCCACCCAAGCCATTAAAAAGGCCGTTCCCCATGTCGGGAGCGGCTTTTTTCCCATCGGGCTTCTATTGTTTATGCGAAGGGCTTCCATACCGGTTGTTGTGTTCCGGCGTCGGATCTTTTTGGATGTCCCATTCCTTGGCGATTTCTTCACGATTGTGTGGATACTTATTTTTCCGTTCCCGGTTGTCGTTGCGGTTGGTCACTGTCTGTCACCTCCTTGCCGTCTGCCATTAGGTTGCGCGTTTTTTCGGAACATAACCGCGCCATACATACTTTCGACACTGCTAAGCTACGCTACTGTTAGGAGGTGCAAAACGAATGGCCAAACTGCCCGATTTCAAACAGTTGAACGACCGGCTGATCAATGAGCCGTCCGCTGAGCCGCGGCTTGTCATCAAAACGAATCTCGATCCAGACCGCGTCACAGAAGAAAACCCGTATGCGGAAGGCAAACCAAACGTCAGTCGAACGTTTGTCTCGTTTTTTGAAGGGGGCGGATCGTGATGGAACAAACGCTCGCCTATTTGCGGGAAATTTTGTCCAATTATTTGGACTGCCATGATGAGACGCCAAAGCGTATTTACAAAAAGCTGATCAGCAAACCGTACCGGGGCGAGGGCGAGTTTGTCCGCGACTTGACGCAAGAAGAGAGCGCCTTTTTGGATCGCATTTTGCCCCATGAAATCCGCTACGCGATGGATGAGCGCGATTATGAGCGCGTCTACCAGCTGAATGAAGTGTACGAGCTGCTCATTTGACAGGGCAAAGCCGCTCCGCTGGGGGAGCGGCTTCGTTACTTTTTAAACGTGCTGAGCAGCCCTTTTAACATGCCGTTGACTTGATTGACGGCATTGATCATCTGCCCCATCGTGTTCATCATTTTGTTAATATCATACGTCCCGTCACTGTTTTTAAACTGGGCGAGAAAAGACGGGCGCGGCGGCGGCAGCAGCGGCCCTGGTTTCGGGTATGACATCGGGTGCGAAGGCGCGGCAGCGTGGAATGGCGAAGCATATGGCGAATGAATGGGCGCCGACGGAAGGTGGAAGGGCCAGCCGTATGAGTAGGGCCAATGGCCGCCGAAGCTGTATGGTCCGTGGGCGGGCGGCGGCGAAATTTGTCGCGGATAACGGTGCATGTGTGTCCTCCCCCATCTTTGATCATCGATTCCCCCAGCGAAAACAGGGGATCAGCTGCCACTAATATATGTGTGTATACTGGGCCGCGTGCGCGCGGACATGTCACCTCTTGTCGGAAGTTTTAATTTTCGGAAATCGCCCTTTCCTCCTATTTTCATGGTACGATGTAAAAAAGGGGAAGGGGGAAAAGCATCAATGAGCATCACGGAATTGAAACATAAGTTCATGGCGGTCAAACATTGCGAGCCGGCTGAGGCGAACGAACTGCTCGATTTCGCCCGTCGCCTTTATTTGCGCGGGGAAATTTCGCTTGCCCAATATCGCGACTTAGTGCGCGAGCTGGAACAAGCCGGCGCCTGTCAGCCGGACGAAACGGAAGAATACGCTGGACTTTAGGTCTCGAGGGAGTTTTTCCCTTCTTTTTTTTTGCATACTTTCGGCCTGAAATCCCCATCGTAATAAGCAAGGGGGTGTTGGGCGATGGGCCGAGGCGTCCATTTCAACCATAAATTGAAAGGACATGACCACGAAAAACCGAAACATGGCGAGCCGGCGCCGCCGAAGCATACCGAGCGGGTCGAATATGAAATCAACACAGTCGCGACGGCTGAAGGCGGCCCTGTCTCGATCACAACAGGAAAAGATACGTAAAAGGAAAACGCTGTCCCCGCAGCCGAGGGGACAGCGTTTCTGCCGCCGGCTGTTTACACAAAATACAGTTTTGACGGCAACGGCCGCTCCGCGTTCGCTTTTTTCCCATCAAGCCGCCGTTCGACGCCGGCGATCCGCCCTTCAAGATGCGCGAGCTGCTCTTTGTTTTGGGCGTACCGCTCCTCAATGACATCCGCGATCACCCTTTCCATTTTCGCGTCCACCTGCTCGATGAGCGCGACGATTTCCTGAAGCTGCTTTTCAATCTCTTCTTTTTTCACTAGCCGTTTTTCCATTTCCTCTCCCCCATTTCTGGCGTGATGATATTCCATTCGCGTCCAAGGGGATCACTCCCTGCTGCAGCGACAAAAGTAGAACAGATTCGGCAAAGAAAGCGGGATGCGGCCGCCATTCGACAACAAGAGCAGGCGCAGCCGTGGGGAAGAAAAAAAGGCGCATCTTTTCCGAGCGTATGGTATAATAAAAACCATTCAAAGGAGATGAACGCGATGGCACTCAAATATCCAGGAGGAAAAGAATACCGCGGAAACGGACCGAGCGCGGTGCGACCGCCGGCGGCAGCCGGCTATGCCAACCGCGGCATGACGCTCGAAGACGACTTAAACGCGACGAATGAATATTATCGGGAGCACGGCATCGCCGTCATCCATAAAAAGCCGACTCCGGTGCAAATCGTCCGCGTCGATTATCCGAAACGGAGCGCCGCCGTCATCAAAGAGGCCTATTTCCGGCAGGCGTCGACGACCGACTACAACGGCATCTATCGCGGCAAATACATCGACTTTGAGGCAAAGGAGACGAGAAACAAAACGTCGTTTCCGCTGAAAAATTTCCACGCTCACCAAATCCGCCATATGGCGCAAGTCATGGCCCACGGCGGCATTTGCTTTGCGATTTTGCGTTTTTCCCTGCTCAATGAAACGTATTTGCTTGACGCCTCCCACTTAATTGCCCGCTGGAATGAGCAAGAAGCCGGGGGAAGAAAGTCGATCCCAAAACGGGAGATCGAACAATACGGGCATTATATCCCGCTTGGCTACCAGCCGAGAATTGATTATATTAGTGTAATAGAAAACGTGTACTTCACCGCTTAAGGTGAAAACTTGTAAGAAAGGCAGGATTTGCTTATGTCTGGTGAATATCGTTCTCGTGTGGAACGAAAGCAGGCAGCGAAACAGACGAAACAAAAGAAGGCGAAAAAGAAAAGAGGAAGGTCCTGGTTGAAAGCGATCGCCATTGCGATAGTGCTGATGATCGCCCTTGGCGCCATCGGGGGGGGTGGCTGCGTTCGCCTACTTTGTCAAGGACGCCCCTCCGCTCGATGAGGCGAAAATTAAAGATCCGCTCTCGTCGACCGTGTACGATATGAGCGGAAAGAAAGTCGCCGAGCTGGGCGGTTACAAACGGACGTACATCTCATACAAGGACGTGCCGAAAGTGCTGGAAAATGCGGTATTGGCGACCGAAGACGCCCGCTTTTACGAGCATCACGGCATCGACATCGTCCGTCTAGCCGGCGCGGTCATCGCCAATATTCGCGAAGGGTTCGGCGCGGAAGGCGGCAGCACGATCACCCAGCAAGTCGTGAAAATGACGTTCCTCTCACCAAAGAAAACGTTGGAGCGGAAAGCGCAAGAAGCGTGGCTCGCCTTGCAGCTTGAGCAAAAGTATTCGAAGCATGAAATTTTGGAAATGTACTTGAACAAAATTTATTACTCAGACGGCATTTATGGCGTCGCCCGGGCGGCGGAATATTACTTCGGCAAAACGAACTTAAAAGAGCTGACGCTCCCCGAGGCAGCGCTCTTGGCCGGCATGCCGCAAAGCCCGAACCGGTACAACCCGTACGTTCATCCAGAGGCGGCGAAAAAACGGCGCGACACTGTCTTGTCGCTCATGGTGAAACATGGCTTTATCAGCGCGGAAGAAGCGGAAAAAGCGAAGCAGGTGCCGATCAAATCGATGCTCACCGAGCGGAAAAAGCCGCAAAATTCCGTGCCATACGACGCCTTCATTGACGAAGTGATCAAAGAAGTGACGGACAAAGCCAATGTCAACGTCTTTGAAGACGGGCTGAAAATTTACACGACGCTTGATCAAGAGGCGCAATCGTACGTTGAAAAGCTATTAAACTCCGATCAACGTTTTACCGCCAAAAAAGATTTGCAGTCGGGAATCGCCCTCGTCGACACGAAAACGGGCGCCATTCGCGCGTTAGGCGGGGGACGCCATCGCGACAACATCGAGTTCGGTTTCAACTACGCAATTCAGCCTGTCGGCCAGCCCGGTTCAACGATTAAGCCGATTTTGGACTACGGGCCGGCGATCGAATATTTAAAATGGTCAACCGCGCACATTCTTGTTGACGAGCCGTATACGTACTCCGACGGCACCCCGATCCGCAACGCCGGCGGGCGCTACGCCGGACCGGTGACGGTGCGCAATGCCCTCACATGGTCGCGCAACATCCCGGCGTTAAAAACGTTCCAAGCGGTCGGCAAGGAGCGGGCGAAAGAGTTTGCCAACCGGCTCGGCATGGGTTTTGACGAAGTATATGAGCCGTACGCAATCGGCGGCGTATCGCGCTACGTATCGCCGCTGCAGATGGCCGGCGCCTACGCCGCCTTCGGCAACAACGGCGTTTACACGAAGCCGTATGCGGTGACGAAAATCGTCTTCCCAGACGGCACGGAAATGGACTTAAAGCCAAAACCGAAGCGAGTCATGCATGATTACACCGCATACATGATTACCGACATGCTCAAATCGGTCATCCGCTCTGGCACTGGGCAGTCCGCCTATGTTCCAGGATTGGAGCTCGCCGGCAAGACCGGAACGACAAACTACGGCAAAGACGGCGCGAAGTTTGGCCTCAAACGGGACGATGTGCCGGACAGCTGGATTGTCGGCTATACGCCAAACTACACGGCGGCCATTTGGGTCGGCTTCAGCAAAAAAAGCGAAACAGCTACATTAGGAGATCGGGAGCAGCGCATTCCGAAGCTCTTGCTGAAAGATCTGATGTCCCATCTCGACGATGGCAGCGGAGAGTTTCAGCGGCCGGACAGCGTCGTCAAACTGCCGATCAAAAAAGGCACGAATCCGCCGAAACTTGCCGGCAAATACACGCCTGAAAGCGACATTACGTATGAATTGTTCGTGCGCGGCACCGAACCGACAGAAGTCGCAAAAGATGAGCCGGAAGAGCTCCCGGCTGTCAAAGGGTTGGCCGCTTCGTACGATCAAGCTGCCAACATCATTTCCGTCTCTTGGTCGTATGATGAGAAAACCGACGACACGCTGTTTGAAGTGCGCATCAAAGACGAGCAAGGGCATACGGAAACGGTCACGACCAAAGATTTAAGCGTGACAGTGACGAACGTGGCGCCAGGGGCTTCGTACACAATCGCCGTCTATGCCAAGGAAGGCGAGCGGATGAGCAAGCCGGCGATCACGAGCATCCGCATCCCTGGCGGCGAGCAGCCGACGGCGCCGGGCAATGGAGCGAACGATGATGGCAACAACCGTGGCGCCGGAAATGGCGGCACGAACGGGGATAACGGCGATGATCATGGGGGCAATGGAAACAATCAAAATAACAACAATGGCGGAAATAGCGGAAACAACGGCAATGGCAACGAAGATCGCGATGATGGCGGCGAAGAGGACAACGGCGGCAAAGACAACGGCGGCAAAGACAACGGCGGCAAAGACAACGGCGGCAAAGACAACGGCGGCAAAGACAACGGCGGCAAAGACAACGGCCAAGGGGATGGCGGCGCAACAACGCCGACCAATCCACAATCAGGAAACAGCGGCAATGCTGGCATGAGAAATGGAAGCCGCCAGTGAGATCACCTACCTCAAAAAAGCGGATGGCCTATCGGGCCATCCGCTTTTTCATGGCAACTTGCCTAGAAATATGCCCGTCCGGGAAAAAGCGGGCGAGCCCATTCAGTCGGCACGCGCACGTTTGTTTTCCCTCTTTCGCATCCGCTTTTTTCCCTCGCGGCATAAATGAAGAAGCGGGCATACCGGGCATTGCGGCGCCTGCGCCTTGCAATGGTAGCGGCCGAAAAAAATCATCCGGTGGTGGGTGATCGACCATTCTTCCTTTGGAATGGTTTTCATCAACGTTTGTTCCACTTCCAGAACTGACGCGTCCCAACGGCAAAAGCCGAGCCGCTTGCTGACCCGCTCGACATGCGTATCAACGGCGATGGCCGGCACGCCAAATGCCACGGAGACGACGACGTTGGCCGTCTTCCTTCCGACGCCCGGCAGCTTCATCAATTCATCGCGGTCGCGCGGCACCTCACCGTTGTACTCCTCAATCAGCATCGCGCACAACTTTTGAATATTTTTCGCTTTGTTCCGGTATAATCCGATCGATCGGATGTCTTGCTCCAGCTCTTCAAGCGGCACCGCGATGTAATCGTGCGGCGTTCGGTATTTTTCAAACAAATGTTTCGTCACCTTATTGACGAGCGCATCGGTGCATTGCGCTGACAAAACGACCGCGATCAACAGTTCGAACGGATTGCGGTGCACAAGTTCGCAATGGGCATTGGGAAACATGTCCGCCATCACGTCCAAACAACAGCGGATTTGCTGCTTCGTCAGCATCCCTCTTCTCCTCCTTTCGCGATGTTTGGCCATCCATACGAGCATTTCGCGATTTTGGCCAAACAAAAACGAGAGACTGCGCTCTCGTTTACGAGTCAAGCCAGTTGAAAAACGGAATCGTCTGCTTAAATTCCCCTGTCGCCTGTTTCGCCGGGCGGGCGAGCGGTTTCGGCTTGCGGAATTTTTTGCCGTAATCGTGCGCCTGCTCGATCGTGCGGATGCCGTTCTTTTTCCACTCAAACAAAATGCGGTCGATGTAGCGAAAGTTCAGTTTTCCCGACAGCACCGCCTCGCGCAGCGCAGCTTTAATGATGGCCGGTTCATGGCCGTCTTGGTCGATCCACATCGCGAGCGTTTCGCACTCAAACGGGGAGAGCGGGCGGCCAAATTCTTGCTCAAAAACCGTATATAGGCTTTCCTCCTCCTGCTGGCCGCCGCGCTCATCCTTGGCCGCTTCTGCATACAAATGGTGAACCAGCTGCTCCCAAAGCGGTTCGAGCGTATACTTTTCGCTGCGGATGCCGCGTTCGTCCGTATGCTCCTCAATGGCCACCATCCCCTTTCGCAAAAGGCGGCGCATCATTTCCATGCACTCCGCCGCCGGGACAGTCATTCTCTCGGCCAGCTCCGCCGGCGTCGGAAAGGTGATCCCTTGCTCAAAAAACGACTGCATATGCAAAAGCAGCACGAGTTCCGCCTCGCTCAAGCCAAGCTGTTTATAATGGTTCAATAACAGCTTTGGAACGGCGACGCTTCCTTGCGCCAGCCATTCGGCCACCTTTTTCTTTTCCATGCCGATGCACCTCAACTATAGTATAACATGCCGGCGGCAAAAAAACCCCCTTTTTGCAGGGGGGTTACGGATACAAACGGTTGAGAAGGCGCGGGAATGGGATCGTTTCACGCACATGCTCGACGCCGCAAATCCAAGCGACCGTGCGCTCGAGGCCGAGCCCGAACCCAGAGTGCGGCACCGATCCGTATTTGCGCAAATCCAAATACCATTCATACGCCTCAAGCGGCAAATGGTGTTCCTCAAGGCGTTGCTTTAACAAGTCATAATCATGGATGCGCTCCGAGCCGCCGATAATTTCCCCGTACCCTTCCGGGGCAATGAGGTCGGCGCACAACACAACGTCCGGCCGCTTCGGATCCGGCTGCATATAAAACGGCTTTAATGACGTCGGGTAATGAGTGATAAAGACCGGCTTCTCGAAACTTTCCGCAATGGCCGTCTCATGCGGCGCGCCGAAGTCGTCGCCCCACTCGATGTCGGTGAACCCTTTGTCGTGCAAAAGCTTGATCGCTTCGTCATACGTCAGGCGCGGAAACGGCGGCGTGACCAACTCAAGTTTGGACACATCGCGCTCAAGCCGCCCAAGCTCGAGCCGGCAGCGGCTGAGCACCGACTGCACAAGATAGGAGACGTACTCTTCCTGCAGCCGCAAGTTGTCTTCAAACTCGTAAAACGCCATTTCCGGCTCGACCATCCAAAATTCGATCAAATGGCGGCGCGTTTTCGACTTTTCAGCGCGAAACGTCGGGCCGAATGAAAATACTTTGCCGAGCGCCATCGCCGCTGCCTCCATATACAGCTGGCCGCTTTGCGACAAATACGCGTCTTCATCGAAATATTTCGTGTGGAACAGCTCGGTCGTTCCTTCCGGCGCGCTGCCGGTCAAAATCGGCGCATCGACTTTGACGAACCCGCGGTCGTTGAAAAACTCGTACGTTGCCCGAATGACCTCGTTGCGGATTTTCATAATGGCATGCTGACGCCGCGACCGAAGCCATAAATGGCGATGGTCCATCAAAAATTCGACGCCGTGCTCCTTTGGCGTAATCGGGTAATCGACCGCTTCATCGATGACTTGCAAGTCCGTAACCGACAGTTCGTAGCCGAACGGCGAACGCTCGTCAATGCGCACTGTTCCGGTCACATACAGCGATGTTTCTTGCGTCAACGTTTTCGCGCGTTGGAATACTTCCTCTGAGACGTTCGCCTTTTCGACGACGCCTTGAATGAAGCCCGTCCCGTCGCGCAGCTGCAAAAAGGCGATTTTTCCACTCGAGCGCTTATTGGCCAGCCAGGCGCCGATCGTGACTTGCCGGCCGACATATTGGTTTACTTCCGCAATCGTCGTTCTCACGTACTTATTCCCTCCAATGATTGACACGTCCATCATTCGCTATTATACCGTTGCGCCAACACGGCAGCAACGGCCAGGGCGGGGCGGCGAAATGCGGCGCTTTGTACTGCACCGGCCGTTGCCGCCTGACAGCATATCCACCCTGCCCCGCGGATTTGGTTACGCGCGCGCTTCCATGAATCGGCGGATGCGTTCCACCGCCGTTTCCAGCGCCTCAAGCGAAGTCGCATACGACAGGCGGACATTGTCCGGCGCTCCAAACCCGGAGCCGGGCACGAGGGCGACTTTCGCCTCTTCGAGCAAGACGGCGACGAACTCGTCGACCGTGCGGCAGCCCGCCATCTCCGCCGCTTTGCGGGCGTTCGGGAACAAGTAAAACGCCCCTTGCGGCTTGACGCATGTAAACCCTGGAATTTGCACAAGCTTGTCGTAAATGATATGGAGCCGCTCTTCAAACGCCCGGCGCATTTCTTCCACCGGATCCTGCGGGCCGCTGTACGCGGCGATGGCCGCGTATTGGGCGATTGACGTCGGGTTGGATGTACTGTGGCTCGCCAAGTCGGTCATCGCTTTGATGATTTCTTTTGGACCTGCCGCATACCCGATGCGCCATCCCGTCATCGAATGCGACTTCGACACCCCGTTGATGATGACGGTCTGCGCTTTCAGCTCCGGCGCCAGCTCAGCGATCGAGACATGCTTCGCTCCGCCGTAAATCAGCTTTTCATAAATTTCGTCGGAGACGATCAAGAGGCCGTATTCTAAGCAAACGTCACCGAGCGCCTTCAGTTCTTCGGCCGTGTAAATCATGCCGGTCGGGTTGCTCGGCGAGTTGATGATGACCGCCTTCGTCCGCGGCGTGATCGCCTGCTTCAGCTGCTCTGGCGTAATTTTGAAATCGTGTTGTTCCAGCCCTTCCACATAAACGGGAACGCCGCCGGCGAGCTTCACTTGTTCCGGGTAGCTGACCCAATACGGCGTCGGGATGATGACCTCATCGCCCTCGTCGAGCAGCACTTGAAAGAGGGTGTAAAGGGCGTGCTTCGCCCCGACGCATACAATCACTTCCGCCGGCTCATACTCAAGCCCTTGGTCGCGGGCAAACTTTTTGATGATTTCCGCCTTCAGCGCCGGCAGCCCGCCCGAGGGCGTATATTTCGTATGCCCTTCGTTCATCGCTCTTACCGCTGCATCGAGAATGTGCTGCGGCGTATTGAAATCCGGCTCTCCGGCCCCGAGGCCGATCACGTCGTATCCGGCCGCTTTCAATTCTTTCGCTTTCGCCGTAATGGCCAATGTCGCCGATGGCGTCAGCGACGCCACCCGTTTTGCCAGTTTCATCGCTTCTTCCCCCTCATGTCCTCATCGTTGAAAACTGTACCTCTTCAAGAACGCGCCATCGGTGAAATGAAGGTAATAAAACGAATACCTTCCTTCCGAATCGATATATGTCAACTCCCAAAGAGGCACGCCTTTTTCCATGCCGAGCGTCGCGTCAATGATCTGCTGCGGGCGGCGGTCGCGCTCTAAAATGGCGCGCGCTTTTGCTTCGCTGATGCCGCTGTCCGCCCGCTTGACGACGACATTTCCTCTTTTTTCCGGCACCCAAACGACGACGTCCGTTTTTTCTTGCTTCGTCCGGCCGATGAATACAGTGTACGCTTCATCCCCATAATATGTATAGACTTTCTTGACGTCAATCAATCCGACTGCCTCCCTCGCCCGCGCAAGCGCGTGTTCCGCCATGGACCGTTTGGGCGCCATCGCCTCTCCATAAATCGACCATGCCTGCCAAATGAGGAAACCAAAAAAAAGGAGAGCCAACCATCCCCATTTTTTCATCGCGATCACGTCCGGTAAATCGTGAAGACGGCCTGTCGTTTGTCGTTCTCATCCAAAGCAAGGCCAAACATTAAATTGTTGCGCTTCAGCGTCCGGTTCAAGCAGTCGACAATTTTGTACAAATCGTCGGAATGCTGGACTTTGACGGTGGCGAGCACTTCAATTTTGCTTTCCATTTTCGTCGCTTCCTCCTGTGCGGCGCAAATTTTGTTACTTATACAGGCCGGCGGCTCCGGCAACAATACAAATACAGCAGATCTGCAGCCAGGCAGCGAAAGCCGCAGGCTGCCAGCATCGCAGTTGTGCTTCTTCCCTATTATAGCAGGTTTGTCCGACCATTTCATAACAAATTTGCCCGCCTACACCGCCAACGCAAATTTGCTTCCTTCCGCCCCGCTCGATGCGGGGAATTTTTTTGCTGCCTGCCATCTTTAGATTGCACCGTTTCCCCTCTCTTTATGAGAAGGAAGCGACGACATGCCCTAAACGCCATTGGGCCGGCGGCCTTGCCAAAGCCAGGCGTCCGCCGCATCGAGCAGCTCCAAAAGTCCACCCTCATGCACAGGAAGCGGCGGCAGCGACGCGAGAAAGTCCGCTCGGTACGGGGCGTTCGTCAACCGGCGGTCAAGGACGAACACCACTCCCTTGTCGCGCTCGGTGCGGATAAGACGGCCGACGCCTTGCTTCAATCGGAGGACGGCCTCGGGAAGCGACAGCTCATAAAACGGATCGCCTCCCCGTGCACGAATGCGTTCGCTTTTCGCTTCCATCACCGGATCGTCCGGAGGAGCAAACGGCAAACGCGCGATGATGAGCGCATCAAGCGCATCCCCCGGCAAATCGACCCCCTCCCAAAAACCGCTCGTCCCAAACAGCACAGCGCGCTCAAACTGCAAAAACGTCCGGATGAGCTTGGCCGGACTGCCGCTTTGCACCCCTTGAGCGATCAAGACAAATGGTTCGTCCGCCTCGTCGTTTTTTAACGCCTCGACGGTCATTTTCAACAATTCGTACGATGGAAACAGCACAAGCAACCGCCGGCCGACGCGCCGGGCGACTGCTGTGATGGCCGCCGCTGCCGCCTCGGCATACGTCTCGACCGAAACAGCGGAAGCGAGCGGCATGTCCGCCGGCACAAAGAGCGCAGCCTGTTCCTCGTAGCGAAACGGCGCCGGAAATTGGTCAGCTGTTGGATAAATGGCGGGATCGGCTGTTCAGGGTTGAAAAAGCTGGCAAACCGCGCCACGATTGAGCGGCCTTCCACCACCGCCATGCCGAGCTGGATGATCCGGTCGCCCTTTTTCGGCCCGTTTCCGGTTGTCTCCAAATCAATAATGACAAAGCGCATTGCCATAAACGATCACCTCAAAACGAAAAGGGGCGGAAAGCCCCTTTTTGACCACATTATAAAATCGTATGTGCCGGCTCTTCGGCGATAAGCTGCGCGATCCGGTTGTGTTCGTCCATAATGGCGATTTTCGGACGATGCGCGGCGACTTTTTCTTCCGGAACGAGCGCATACGAAATTACGATGATGATATCCCCTTTTTGCACGAGGCGGGCGGCCGCGCCGTTTAGGCAAAAGACGCCGCTGCCGCGCTCCCCGGGGATGATATACGTTTCAAAGCGGGCTCCATTATTATTGTTGACCACCTGCACTTTTTCATTAGCCACCATGCCGACGGCGTCCAAAATATCTTCATCGATGGTAATGCTGCCGACGTAATCCAGGTTCGCTTCCGTCACACGGGCGCGATGAATTTTGGCGTTCATGAGCGTACGAAACATGGACGATCCCCCCTTTACTCCCCTCGCCTGTCCGCTGCAGGCAACTCGACCATGATGTTATCGATCAAGCGGGCGCCCGCAAACCGGACGGCAACCGCAATGAGCACCGTTCCGGCGAGCGCCGAAAGCGGCGTTAAATCGGGATATGAGCATACTTCAACATAATCGATTTCCGCATGCGTATGCGCCTCAATATGCTCCCGCACGAGGCGGCGGATGGCTTCCGCGTTCCGCTCCCCGCGGTCAACAGCCGCTGCTGCGGCCTTAAGCGCCTCGTAGAGCGCCGGCGCTTCCTTTCGCTCCTGCGGCGATAAATAAACGTTGCGCGAGCTTTTCGCCAGCCCGTCGGTCTCGCGCACCGTCGGCACCGGCACGAGCTCGATCGGAAAATTAAAGTCGCGGATTAAGCCGGCGACAACGGCCACCTGCTGGGCGTCTTTCATCCCGAAATAGGCGCGGTCCGGCATGACGATATTGAACAGCTTAATGAGCACGGTCGCCACGCCGTCGAAATGACCGGGCCGCGACCGCCCACACAACACATCGGTGCGCGCCTTGACGACCGCTTGCACCGAGAGCGGCGCCGGATACATTTCGTCCGCCTCCGGGTGAAACAATACGTCCACGCCATGCTGGCCGGCGATGCGCCGGTCGCGCTCAAAATCGCGCGGGTAGCGGGCAAAATCTTCGTTCGGTCCAAACTGAAGCGGGTTGACAAAAATGCTGAGCACAACGATATCGTTCTCTTCGCGCGCCCGGTCGATGAGCGCGGCATGCCCATCGTGCAAATAGCCCATCGTCGGGACGAACCCAATCGTTTTTCCTTCGCGGCGATATTGGCGCATCAACGCCTGCATTGTCGCAATGCGGTCGACAACGATCATCATTGCTTTCCTCCGTATAACGCCACCCATTCTTCTTCCTTCATGGTAAACGCGTGCGCCGGCTCTGGAAACTGTCGCAGTTTGACATCGGCGACATAGTTGGCCAATGCCTGGACGACGGCATCTTGAATGACGGCGTATTGTTTGACAAACTTCGGCACACGGTCAACACCGTAGCCGAGCACATCATGATACACGAGCACTTGGCCGTCCACCTCGGCCCCGGCGCCGATGCCGATGACAGGAATATGAAGCTCCCGGGCAATGGCGGCGCCAAGCTGCCTTGGCACGCATTCGAGCACCAAGGCGATCGCGCCCGCTTGTTCGCACTGTTTCGCATCATCCATAAGCTTTTTGGCGCTTTCCGCATCTTTGCCTTGCACTTTGTAGCCGCCGAGGACGCCGACCGACTGCGGTGTCAGCCCGAGGTGGGCGACGACCGGCACGCCGGCTTTCGTCAGCGCGGCGATGACGCCGGTAACTTCATCGGCTCCTTCCACTTTGACGGCGTTCGCCCCCGACTGCTGCATGATGCGCCGGGCGTTTTGCAACGCTTCCTCTTTCGACGCATGGTAGGACATAAACGGCATGTCCGTGACGACAAACGTGTTGGGCGCGCCCCGCCGCACCGCCTTCGTATGATGAATCATGTCCTCAACCGTCACCGGAATCGTCGAGTCATAGCCGAGCACGACCATGCCGAGCGAGTCGCCGACCAAAATCATGTCCACCCCGGCTTGCTCCGCGAGCTTGGCCGATGGAAAATCATAGGCGGTCACCATGACGATGGGCTCGCCTGTCTGTTTCATGCGAAAAAAATCCGTTTTCGTCTTCACATTGACTCCCTCCCCTTTTGTTGCAGAGGAGGTGACGCGACCGAAACAAAACGTCCTTCTTTCCCGCCTTGAGAAAGAAGGACGCCATAAACCGCCGTCGGTTTCGTTCACCCCTCTGTCCCAGTCCTTCGAGTAAGGATCAAGGCAGATCGTCTCAACCATTTATTCATGTTGCCAGCCTCGGTGCAGCTCTTTCTTGACAAAGATACTGCCCTTTCCTCGCCTTGTATTTTAACAAAATTGTCACAATTTTTCTAGTGGCAATTTACAACTGAATATCGGCTGAGTGAATATAATGGGTGTTTTGCTCCTCATCTTCGAGAATGAGCAGCCCGTCTTCGGTGATGCCGCGGGCGATGCCGCGAATCGTGCCGCCCAGCGTTCTTGCCGTCACCGGCTTGCCGATCGAAACCGCATACCCTTCCCAAAGAAGCTTGATGGGGCGGAAGCCGTGCGCCAAATATTGCTTATACAGCCGCTCGATGCGGAGCAAAATTTCTTGAATGAGCGGCGCACGCTTGATGCGTTCGCCTTTTTCAATGGCAAGCGACGTGGCGATGGCGCGAATGTCCTCGGGAAATTGTTCCGCTGTTTGATTGACGTTAATGCCGATGCCGACGATGACCGAGCGGACGCGGTCGGGATCGGCCTGCAGCTCGGTTAAAATGCCGACGCCTTTTTTGCCGTGAAGCAAAATGTCGTTCGGCCATTTAATATCCGGGACAAGCCCGGTCACTTCTTGAATGGCTTGGCTAATGGCCACCGCCACAAGCAGCGTCAATTGCGGCGCCCACTGCGGGGGGATGGGCGGGCGCAAAATAAGGCTCATCCAAATGCCGGTTCCTTTCGGAGAAAACCATTTCCGATCGAGGCGCCCGCGGCCGGCTTTTTGCTCTTCCGCGACGACCAGCGTCCCCTCCGGCGCCCCTTCGTACGCCAGCTTGGCGGCGATGCGCTGCGTGGAATCGACTTCCTCGAAAAAATGGATCGTATGGCCGAGCGTTTCCGTTTTCAGGCCGAGCTGGATTTCATTCGCCGTCACCTTATCCGGCGTGCTTACGATCCGATAGCCAAGGCGGCGCACCGCTTCGAGTTCAAAGCCTTCTTTGCGCAGCTCCTCGATGTGTTTCCATACGGCCGCCCGCGAACAGCCGAGCCGTTCGCTGATTTTTTGTCCCGACAAAAACTCGCCGTTCGCTTCGGCAAACAGCTCTAACAGTTTTTTTCGCGTGTCCGATTGCGCTCCATGAGCCATGCGTAAATCCGCTCCTTCTCGTTCTCGACTTCTCCGTTGACGACCGCCCGCCATATGGCGTCCAGCGCCTCTTTCACCCACGGGCCGGCCGGTTTCCCGACCCACTCGATCACGTCTTTTCCGTTGACCGCCAGCTCCCCTTTCGTTTTGATCGGCAAGGAGGCAAAGCGGCGGCGCAGTTTCTCATGCCATGGCCCAGGCGGCGCGCCGGTGAAGGCGGCGCGCACTGTTTCCACCGAGAGCGCCCGCTCAAGGCCGGCGGAAAACAGCTGTTCGTTCGTCCATGCTTCCGGCCGTGGAATGTCAGCCAACGCCGTCAAAATGGCGCCCGCTTCGTCGACCACTTTGTTCGGGAGCTTCCACGCGCGCAAAAACAGCCGGCTTTCCTGCACACCAAGCGCATGGCACAAAAGCGCCCACCGTTCTTCGCGCGCGGCAAGCCATGGCCAACGATAAGCCGCCGCCAGACGCAGTTGCTTCTCTTTCCCTGCCAAACCAGGCAAGTAAGCGGTCAATCCGGTTTCGGCCAACAGCGGCAGCGCCCTGGCGGCAAACGGACCGCCGAGCAGCTTTTCCATCTCCATCGTCATCCGCTCGACTGAAATGTGGGCCAAAAGCGGAGCGTTTTGGACGATCGCCTGTTCCGTATCCGGCGCAAGCGCAAATCCGAGCTGGCTGACAAAGCGAACGGCCCGCATCATGCGAAGCGCATCTTCACGAAACCGCTTTTCCGCCTCTCCGACGGTGCGAATGATTCGCCGGCGAATCGCCTCTCGCCCTCCAAACGGATCAATGATAGCCCCATATTCGTTCATGGCGATGGCATTCATCGTAAAATCGCGCCGTTTTAAGTCTTCCTCAAGCGAGCGGACAAACGTCACCGACTCCGGACGGCGGTAGTCCTCATAGTCGCCGTCCGTGCGAAATGTTGTCACTTCATACGCTTTTCCTTTATGGACAACGACGACCGTGCCGTGTTTCGAGCCGACATCGATCGTCTTTGGAAAAATCGCCATAACGTCTTCCGGCAAGGCGCTTGTCGCAATATCCACATCGCCGATCGGGCGTCCAAGCAGCAAATCACGCACCGCTCCGCCGACGAAATAGGCGTCATAGCCATGCTGTTTCAGCTGTTGAATGATGCCGAGCGCCTCTTGAAACGGCGGTTTCATCATTTCACCTTCCTTGCGGCGAGCGAAATGTACAGCTGTTCATATTGCCCGACGATGTCGGACGAACGAAACTTTTGCTCGACCGTTTGCACGGCCTGGCGCGCCATCTCTTGATGAAGGCGGCGGTCGGTCAGCAGCATAAGCGTCCGCCGAGCCGCTTCTTCAACATCGCCAAGCGGACATAAAAACCCGCTTTTTCCGTCTTCGATCACTTCCGGAATGCCGCCGATGGCGGTGCCGATGCACGGAACGCCGCACGCCATCGCTTCGAGCAGGACGAGCCCGAAGCTTTCTTTTTCCGACAAGAGCATCATCACATCGCTGATCGAGTACAGCTCTTCGAGTTTGTCCTGTTTCCCCAAAAATCGGACATCGCCGTTGAGCCCGAGCTCTTTGACAAGCCGGCAGACGACGGTCATTTCCGGGCCGTCGCCGACAAGCAAGAGCTTGGCCGGCATATGGCGGCGGACGATGGCAAACGCCCGCACGACATCGGGCACGCGCTTCACTTTCCGAAAGTTGGAGACATGGATCACGACCTTTTCCTGTTCACTGATGCCGTATTCCCGCCGCAAATGGCCGGCCTCCCGACGGCGGTACACGCGTTCGTCGACAAAGTTGTACACCGTATAGATCGGTTTTTGCACATCGAGCAGCTCGTACGTCTGCCGCACGAGGGCGTCAGACACCGCGGTGACGATATCGGACTGCTCAATGCCGAACTTGATCATGTCAGACAGCGACGGATCATAACCCAAGACGGTAATATCGGTGCCGTGCAGCGTCGTGACGATCGGCAGCTCGCCGACCATTTGCCGCGCCAGCACGGCGCAAACGGCGTGCGGGACGGCGTAATGGGCATGAAGCACATCGAGCCGTTCGCGCTTGGCCACCGCCGCGATTTTGTTGGCAAGGGCCAAATCGTACGGCGGATACTGAAAGACCGAATACTGATTGACGTTCACTTCATGGTAATAAATGTTTCCATATACTTTGTTCAACCGAAACGGCATGCTCGAGGAAATAAAATGGATCTCATGCCCTTTTTCGGCCAGCAGCTTGCCGAGCTCGGTGGCAACGACCCCTGAGCCTCCGACTGTCGGATAACAAACAATCCCGATTTTCAGCTTCATCGCGCCCCCTCGAATAAATCAAAAAGATGAATCGGCGTTTTGGACAAAAACCCTTCGGCATAGGCGGTGCCAATTTGCTGGCCAAACCAACGCTCGCGGCTTTCCACCGTCTCGATGTAGCCGTTTGTCAGCGGCGTGTCCACCGAACCGGGCCGCTTTTCAAATTGGCTTTCATACGCGCGCAGGCTCGCCAGCTTGTCGCCGACCGTCTCGCTAATATCGATCAGAAAATGCGGCCGTTCAAACGCATTGATCATGTAATAATACATAGCGCGGACGCGGTGGGCGTCGCCAAGCTCCCCGGCGCCGTAGCGGCGGATGCCGGCAGAAAAGACCGCCTCCTCGACAAGGCGGGCGCATTGCCCATGGTCGGGATGACGGTCGACCCAATACGGAGCAAAGACGACGCGCGGGCGGTAGCGGCGGATGACCGACACGATGCGGCGAATCGCCTCTTCCCTGATCAAAAGGCCGCGGTCCGGCAGCCCGAGGTTGAGGCGAAGCGCCACGCCAAGCCGCCGGGCCGCCTCGGCCGCCTCTTTCTGCCGCTCGTCGACCGTACCGTTGGACGACAGCTCCGCCTTCGTCAAATCGCAAATGATCACCCGAAAACCGCGGCGCGTGTATTTGGCGATCGTTCCGCCCATGCCGATTTCAACATCATCCGGATGGGCGCCAAACGCCAATAAATCACACGTTTCCGTCATCGCTGTCACCTTTCTGTTTTCGATTCCTCCCCGCCTTTTGTTCGGCCGCGCACAATGCTGCGCCATGCCAAATCGCCACGCTCCAACGCACGGATGAGCAGCTCGGCCGTACCGATGTTCGTCGCCAACGGCACGGCATAGACGTCGCAAAGGCGCATCAACGCGCTGATGTCCGGCTCGTGCGGCTGGGCGGTCAGCGGGTCGCGGAAAAAAATGACGAGGTCCATTTCATTGCGGGCGATCATCGCCCCAATTTCTTGGTCGCCCCCGTACGGTCCGGACTGGAAGCGGTGGACGGCAAGGCCGGTCGCCTCCTGAATGCGCAGCCCGGTCGTGCCGGTGGCATACAGTTCATGGTTGGCCAGCACGGGCGCATAGGCGGTCGCAAAGGCGACCATGTCCGCTTTTTTCTTGTCGTGGGCAATCAAGGCGATTTTCACGTTTCCCTCTCCCCCGTTTGCGCAAGCCGCGCTATTCTAAAATATGTTCAAGCCCATACACAAGCGTATGTAAATGCATGACCGTCTCGACGGCAAGCTTCACCCCGGACATAAATGAACTCCGATGAAACGAGTCATGGCGGATCGTCAACGTCTGACCGTCGCCGCCAAAAATGACTTCTTGATGGGCGACAAACCCCGGCAGGCGGACGCTGTGGATCGGAATGCCGTCGTACGCGGCTCCGCGCGCCCCTTCAAGCGTTTCTTTTTCGTCCGGATGACCTTGCTTTTTCGACGGACGGACCTCGGCGATGAGCTGCGCCGTTTTCAACGCCGTTCCGGACGGAGCATCCAGCTTTTGGTCATGGTGCAGCTCGATAATTTCTACATCCGTGAAATATTTGGCCGCCATGCGGGCGAATTTCATCATCAGCACCGCGCCGATGGCAAAGTTGGGCGCGATGATGGCGCCGATGTTGTTCGCCTCAGCGAGTTCGGTCAGCCGCTCGATCTCTTCCGGCGTGAATCCCGTCGTGCCGACAACCGGACGAACGCCGTAACGCAGCGCCAGCTCCGCATGCCGCTTTCCAACTTCCGGCGTCGTCAAATCGATGAGCACATCCGGCTTCACCTCGACAAAGCAACGGGCGGCATCGGTGTAAATGGGGACATTGACGCCGGCAAACCCTTCGATGTCAGCCAAATTTTGGCCATCATAGCGGCGGTCAATGACCGCAGCCAGCTCGAAATGATCTGTTTTTTGCACGAGCGCCACCGCCTCGCGGCCCATGCGGCCGCGCGGCCCCGCGATGACGATGCGAATCGTCATGATTCTTCCTCCTTCCGCGTCCAGCGGTCGCGGTCGCGGGTGCGAAACTTGTCCATCACCCGATCGTGCGCCGCCTGCAAATCAATGCCGAGCGAATTGGCAAAACAAATGAGCACAAACAGCAAATCGCCCAGCTCTTCTTCCACCGTTTTTTCTTGTTCGGTCGCTTTTTTCGGCTTTTCGCCGTAGTAGTGGTTCACTTCACGCGCCAGTTCGCCGAGCTCTTCGGTCAGCCGCGCCAGCATGGCGAGCGGGCTGAAATAGCCTTCCTTAAACTGGCTGATGTATTCGTCTACTTCACGCTGCATCTGTTTCATCGTTTTCTCCTGCATGGCCATCACCTCGCCTGTTTCCATGTTAACGAAAAGCAGCGCATTTGACAAATGTTTTCGCCTTGTGCCAAATCATCGCGCTTCCGGCCATCATTGCCTAGGCGGACAAGTTCCTCTATAATGAAGACGCCGACTATTTTTGCGGACGGAGGGACGATATGGTTTTCGGCTTAAAGATCAAAAACAGTTTGTTTATTTTGCTCGGCGCTGCCATTTTTGCCTTTGGGCTCGTTCATTTCAACATGCAAAACAACTTGGCGGAAGGCGGCTTCACCGGCATTACGCTTCTTCTTTATTTTTTGTTTGGTTTTGATCCGGCCATCACCAACCTGGCGCTCAATATTCCGCTCTTTTTGATCGGTTGGAGGTTGCTCGGCCGCCAGACGTTTCTTTATAGTGTCATCGGCACGGTCGCGGTTTCCATTTTTTTATCGATCTTCCAACGCTACATGATCCATATGCCGCTCCGTCACGACATGACGCTGGCAGCGCTGTTTGCCGGCGTGTTTATCGGCGTCGGCCTCGGCATTATTTTCCGCTACGGCGGCACAACCGGCGGCGTCGACATTATCGCCCGCCTCGTCCATAAATACAAAGGCATCAGCATGGGCAAAACGATGTTTGCCTTTGACGCCGCCGTCATCACGTTGTCGCTTCTTCTTTACCTGTCATACCGCGAGGCGATGTATACGTTGGTCGCCGTCTTTATCGCCGCCCGGGTCATTGATTTTCTGCAGGAAGGCGGCTATGCGGCAAAAGGGGCGACCATCATCTCAGAAAAAAGCGAAGAGATCGCCAACCGGATCTTGACAGAGATGGAGCGCGGCGTCACTGTGCTCAAAGGGCGCGGCTCGTATACGAAACGCGACCGTGACGTGCTGTATTGCGTCGTGGCCAAAAACGAATTGCCCCGCCTCAAAAGCGTCATTATGTCCGTCGATCCGCACGCCTTTGTCGCGGTCACCGATGTGCACGACGTGCTCGGCGAAGGGTTTACGCTCGATGAGCACAAGCGGCCGCTGGAGCAATAAGGACTAAGTCCCTGTCCTCAACATCTCGGGGCATGCCCGGCTTGCCAGGTGCCGCGCAGCCGTCAAAATAAAAAAGAGGGGGAAACCATTCCCCCTCTTGAAAGCAAGCCGGCTCCTATTCTTCCGGCTGCCGCGCCCGCTTCGCCTCTTTTTCTCCTCTGTACTTCCGCCAGCCGACATACGTCAACGTTAAGACGATCATTCCACCGGTCGAAATCATGACCCAAATGAGCGACGGGTCGGCTTCGTCCTTTTTCACCCCGTCAAACAACGCTTCTATATTGCGGCGCGCGGCAGCAAGCTGCTCGCGCTGCTCGCTTTGGCCAAGCCGCCAAAACGAAGCGCCTTGCAGCACTTCGAGGTCATGGTCGACCTTTTTCGCTTCTTCCGGAGGCACATCGATTTTCACGCTCGGCTCAATCAAGGCATAGCGATCCATAAACCGGCGAAGGGCAGCCGCATACGCCTTCCTCTCTCCGCGCTCCGCCGCCTGTTCCATCACGGCAAACGCCTCCATGACGGCGGGTTCCATCTCGGACCAGAGCGGTTGATAGGTGGAGTGAACAGCATCGACGACAAGGCGGAACTGTGTAAGAGCAGCGACCTTGTCCTCGTCTGGAATCGGCGCTGTCATGGCTTTGACGGCATGTTCGTGCGTGACAGTCACCGCCCGCAGCTCATCGGCCGTTTTCAACCGTTTTTTCGCCTCAAGGGCAAAAAATCGTTCAGAAAAATAGAGGAGCACCTCTTTTGCTTCGGCAAAACGCTCGTTTTTCCCTAACTGCAGCGCCTCGTCGGAAATATCGTCCAGCTGCTCCCAACCGCTTGGTCGTCCGGCCGCGCCAACGAGCGCTGGCCATAAAAAGATAAACGATAACAACATGGCCAGCCCGATTCGTTTCATCATCGTCCCTCCCTCATTCATTACTACAATGTATGAAGGAGTGGACAAGAGTAGACCAAGGAACCGCCATCAAGACGCGGCTGAATTTTCTATTCCGCTTTCGGACGGAAATCGATGCGGCCGCCTGGCAAAAGCGGCTGCCGCCGCACGCGGATGCCGAGCCAATACGCAGCGGCAATGGAAGCCATGCTCAACCAAAAGGTAAAATAGCCAATTTGATCGGCGTATCGTTCCAACATATGGTAACGAGGCATCATGCCAAACACGTAATCGATGACATCGTTATGCAGCGTCCAAACCGCCGCCAAGGCGAGATGGACGGAGCGAAATCGATAAAACGAAGCGTACAGTGCGCCTTCGACCGCCATCGCCCCGTGCGACACAACGAGCATCCAGCCAGCCCAATCGAGCGTCCCCGTGACGCGCCAAACGAGCACGTTCATGACGACGGCCCAAATCCCGTATTTGACAAGCGTCACCAACGCGAGCGCCTCAAACAGCGGCGAGGATCGGCCCAGCAGCCAAGCGGCGAGGACGAGCACAAAAAAAAGGCTCGCCGTCGGGCTGTCGGGAACAAACGGCAAAAAGACGGGCGGCGTCTCCGCAAGTTGATAGCGGTACCAATAATAGCCGTAAACGGTGCCGGCGGCATTCACGAACAACAGCAGCCAAACAACCGGCCGGGCGGCCAATATTGCATAAAGCCATGCCATCGTCTGCACCTCATCTCGGTTCAATGTAGGCACGAAAAAAGCTGACTAACGCGAGTCAGCTTTTCCGTGCCGAACGAATTATTCCGCTTTTAAGCCGGCGATGAATTCCGCCATTTTTTTCAGCTCTTCATCCGTGCCTTTAAAAATGCCACCTGGCATGTTGCCTTTCCCTTCTTTGGCGATCTTCGCGATCTCTTCCGGCGTCAAGCCGGTGCCGATGAGCGACGGGCCGGCGCCGCCGGACAAGTTTTGTCCGTGACACGATGTACATGTGTTCGCTTGGGCGATTTTATAGCCTTCCGCGTTCGTATCAATTTCCACTTCCGCGCGAATTTTCCCTTGCTCAGCTGCTTTTTTCCAGTCGTGTGTAACGACCGACTCCCACGTCAAATAAACAATAGAAGCGAGCGCCAACAACATCATGCCGGTTGCCACCGGGCGCTTCCAAGGACGGCGCTCCGGACCGCGATCCAAAAACGGCGCCAGCAGCAAAGCGGCAAACGCCAGCCCCGGCATGACGATCGCACCGATAACCGTATACGGACCGGACGCATACGAGTATTTGAGCAATTGGTATAAGAACAAGAAATACCAGTCAGGCAGCGGCACGTACGTCGTGTCCGTCGGGTCAGCGATCCGCTCAAGCGGCGACGGGTGGGCGACCGTCAAGCATAAGAAACCGACGAGAAAGACCGAACCGACAAGCCATTCCTTGAGCAGGAAGTTCGGCCAAAACACTTCCGTTTTCCCGGGGTACTCTGAATAGTCCTTCGGAATATTCGGTTTTCTTACCGCGGGAACACGGGAATCGCCGACAAATTTCATTCCTTTTCCGCGATGCATTGCGTGATTCCCTCCTTTTTTCTATCGCCTCAGAACGTCCAGCCGACCGATCATAGCGGACCGGAAATGCCTTGTCTGCGAATCATTAAAAAGTGCGCTGCCATTAAGCCGAGCAAAGCCGCCGGCAAGAAGAACACATGAATGGCAAAGAAGCGCGTCAACGTTTGCGCGCCGACAATTTCCGGATCTCCAGCCAACAGCGTTTTGATCGCCGGACCGATAAGCGGCGTCGCCTCCGCGATTTGCAAACCGACTTTCGTCGCGAACAGCGCTTTCATATCCCATGGCAACAAGTAACCGGTAAAGCCAAGACCCATCATCACCATAAAGATCAATACGCCGACGATCCAGTTCATCTCGCGCGGCTTTTTATACGCCCCTTGGAAAAAGACGCGCAGCGTATGTAAGAACATCATGACGATGACCAAGCTTGCCCCCCAGTGGTGCATGCCGCGCACAATTTGGCCGAACGCTACTTCGTTTTGCAAGTAATACACCGATTCCCACGCGTTTTTAATATCCGGGACGTAGTACATCGTCAAAAACATGCCCGACAAAATTTGAATGACCGTGACAAAAAACGTCAGTCCGCCGAAACAATAGACAAAGGCGGAAAAATGGTGGGCCGGGTTGACGTGCTCCGGAACTTCGTGATCGGCGATATCCCGCCATAAAGGCGTAATATCCAAGCGTTCATCAACCCAATCATACAGCTTGTTTAACACGCATTACGCCTCCTTTCTTGGTTTCGCCTTGCCTAAATACAGCTTTCCGTCTTTCACTTTGTACTCGTAACGGTCAAGCGGCGCTTGCGGCGGCGTCCCCGGAACGTTCGTGCCGTCTTTCGTGTAGAGACCGTAGTGGCATGGACAGAAAAAATGGTTCGGATGCTCTTTATCCGTGTTCCAGTCAACCGTACAGCCAAGGTGTTTGCAAATCGGCGACAGGGCGATAATGTCCCCCTTTTCATCCTTGTACACCCAAGCTGATTTCGGCTCTTCCGACTCGTACCAAGCGTCTTTCACCTTCACTTTAAAGTCGAAACGCTTCGGTTCGGTCGTAATTTCTTTGACGTCCGCCACCGCGACCATCTCTGTGCCCGCCGTCTCTCTCAAGATCGGGTCAAAGGCAAAGCGGAGCATCGGCATGAGCATCCCTGCTGCCATAAAGCCGCCGACCCCGGTCAGCGTGTAGTTTAAAAATTGACGTCTCGTTACGCGATGTTTGTTGTCGCTCATCGTCTTCCCCCCTCTATGCAAAGTCAAGTCCGCACCGGACGATTGTATGTATAACACATACGGAAAACTAGGACATTCTAATGATAGCTCAATTGCTGGACAAGGTCAATATCGCAGGCGGCAAAACGTCGGACTTTGCCCAGCTTACCTTTTTGTCCAGCAGCTGACGAAAAAGCGGATCAGCTCGGCCGCCTGCTCCTTGACGAGTTCGTGCCTGTACGATTCCTCCATGTTCTCGAGCGGAACGTCCGGAACGAGCCAAACGCGGCCGGCCTCCGCCGCTTCCTCTTGCCACGCCGGGTCACACGTCACGTAAAACACATGCTTCATCCCCTCCTGTCCAAGCCGGCTTGTCCAGCCCGCCAGCCGCTCTGCCAGCGATGGCCGCGGCTCATCGGCAAAATACACAAACGCCGGCAGCAAAAACACACGGCCTCTCAGCTGCCGCTCAGCCTCGGCGGCCACAAGCCCGACGAGCTCCCCGCCCGAGGCGAGCCGCCTCGCTCCTTGGCCGATGGCCACCGGCAAAAGCGGAATGAGTGCCGTATCAATGTAGTCGCGCTCTTTTTCGTAGATGGCGACGTCCCCGCTTGTCCATTTCATCGTTACTCCCCTTTGCCATAAAGTTCGTTCCTTATCACCATACCATATTTTTCGGCAAAAGAAAAACCTTGCCGGCGGCAAGGTGTTACAAGTTGTTCAATTCATCCGTAAGGCGGCGGAACGCCTCTTCATCATGGCGGTCGAGCGCCTCGTCAATCAGTTTCATGAGCCGTCCGCGCTGAAACTCGTAAATGGACCGCTCCAAAAATTGCTCGGCAAGGCGCTGGTCGTTTTCGCTCACTTGCGCCTGTTTGGGCGCGTACGGATTTTCCTCAAGCACGGCGACATATTGCGGCGAATGAAAAGAAGCGCGGAAATTAAGCTGAATGTAAATATCTTCGTCGCGGTTCAGGCGGATATCATGGAATGATTTCTCCGCATCGGTTGTCATCACATTCCCTTTGTAGAAGCGAAACGGCACGTCATCCACGCAATGGGTCGACATCACGATGCCGCGCGGGCAATATTGGGCGTTCTCGACAAAGTGCACCTTTTGCATCAATTGGTCGTGGCTCATCAAATAGTTTAAAATCCAGACGCATTCGCGCCGTTTCAACTGATAGTGGCTTAAAAACCAACGGATGAATTCTTTTTTTTCATTGACGGATACGTGCGTCATTGTGCGCTTCCCCCTCGATCGGTTTCCAAGAAAGAGGTTCGATCACCGCTTCTCCCCTACTCCTCGAGCTCAAGCAGCATCTCGGCCGCTTCCGTATGGCTTGGGTCGAGAGCAACAATTTGTTGAAATATTTCTCTCGCTGCGGCCCGATTTCCTTCTTCGATGAGAAAATATCCGTACTCTTCGAGAAAATCGACGTTATGCTTAAAGAAATTATATGCCTCGGCGTAATGGTTTAATGCATCATCATACAGCTCCAACCGGTGTTTGGCGCGCCCTAAATCCCACTCAAACTGCGGATCATACTCGCCGTCGGCCATCGCCCGCTCGAGGAGCGACACGACGTCCTCATAGCGTTGCTCATGAAGCCAAAGCGCCGATAACACCGTCAGCGCCTCGACATAGCCATTGTCGATTTCAAGCGCCTTTTGCAATTGCTCTTCCGCTTCGGCCGGTTTGTTCAGTTTCAGCGCGAGCTTGCCGGCATACAGGCGGAGCTCTTTGTTCCATTCATCGATGCTGATGCCTTCCCGCACCGTTTCGTAGCTTTTTTGAAGCTGTCCTTCCTGTTCATACGCTTTGGCCAAATATAAGTAAAGCGGAGCATAGTCAGGATCAAGCTCTTTTAAGGCGCCAAGCTTGTCAATGGCCGTTTGCGTATAGCCGGCCTGCAAGGCGGTGAACCCATAGGCGAACAGCGTCCGGCTGTCCGTTTTTTCGTTAAGCGCCTCCTCATAGTGCGGAAGCGCCGCCTCAAACTCCCCGATGCGGCTGAGCGACTCGGCGAGCCGTTCAGCGACCAAAACGCCGGCGATCTCCCGGTTCGTTTTCCTCACTTGTTCATAAAGCGGCACGCTTTTGGCGTACTCGCCGAGCGAAAAGTACAACTCCGCTAAGGCGAATTGCACGACTGGTTCATCCGGCGCTTTCTCGTACGCTTGTTTTAGCTTCCGTTCGCTGACTTCGGTCAGCCCTTGCATTTCATACAGGTCCGCCGCAAGCAGGCACGCCCGGACGAATTGCGGATCGTCTTCGCTGATGTCCATCAAAATGGCGAGCGCTTCGTCTTCAGCTTCAAGCTCGGTATACACTTCCGCCAAAAACAGACGGACGTCGCCGTCGTCCGGATAGCGGCTGGCCAGTTCCTCGAGCAGCTCTTTTGCCTCCTCGAGCATCCCCCATGAGTATAGACAGTCGGCCAGCGTATATTTTTCCTCATCACTGCCGTACTTTTTCACTTTTGGCACAAGCGCCAACGCTTCGTCAACATTTCCGTTTTCCACTAGACGAATGATTTGTTCAACACGTGTCATGGTTTCGAAACCTCTCTTACAACGACAAGTAGGTTGCCTGACAGGGCGGCGCTTCCCGCCCTCGCTGTCCGTATTGGTATGTACCGGCACAACGGGAACATGTTTTATCATAATCGACAATCGCCGTTTCGGCAACCGAGCCGCTCGCCAACCGCGCCGCACCAGCTGTTGGGGAATGTATTCGCTTTCAAAAAGCGGCGCCAATTATTCCTCTTATTGACAACATATGAACGGACAATGCAAAATATGACCGCCCGCCCGCTTGGGGCGGGGGCATCAACAGCCGGCGGGTTCACTCCCGCTTTCGCTCCATCCTTGGACGTTCGTTCTCACCCGTTTACTAAAGAGCGCAAATCAGAGAAAAACGCCGGGTACGAGACAGCGACCGCCTCCGGACGCTCAAGACGGACCGTGCCTTTGGCGCAGCAGGCGGCGATGGCGAGCATCATGCCGATCCGGTGGTCGCCATGGCTGTCTACGACGATCCCATCGGCCGCGAGCGGCGTTTTGCCGCGGATGATCATGCCGTCATCGGTCGCTTCAATATCGGCGCCGAACTTTTTCAGCTCCGTAACAACTGTATCGATTCGGTTCGTCTCTTTTACTTTCAATTCACTGGCGTCTTTAATGACCGTCGTCCCCTCGGCTTGCGTCGCGAGCAAGGCGATGATGGGGATTTCATCGATCAACCTTGGAATCAAGTCGCCGCCAATTTCGACGGCGCCAAGCGCCGACGTGCGGACCGTGATGTCGCCGACCGGCTCTGTGTCCTCATGGCGGACATGTTCAATTGCAATCTCAGCGCCCATTTGTGTGAGCACGTCAATAATGCCGGTCCGCGTCGGATTTAGGCCGACGTTTTTCAGCGTAATTTCGCTGTTCGGCACAATGGCCCCTGCGGCAAGGAAAAAGGCGGCCGAGGAAATGTCGCCGGGAACGTAAACGTGCGTTCCGCGCAAACGCTGCGGACCGGCGACCGAGACGGTCAAGCCATCCACTTTCATCTCGCCGCCGAACAGCCGAACCATCCGCTCCGTATGATCGCGCGAGCGGTGCGGCTCGGTCACAGACGTCACCCCGTCGGCAAACAAGCCGGCAAGCAAAATCGCCGATTTCACTTGAGCACTTGCGATCGGCGAGGTGTAGCGAAGCGGACGGAGAGCACCGCCGCGGATGGAAAGCGGCGTATAATTCCCGCCATCGCGCCCGTCAATGTGCGCTCCCATTTCGCGAAGCGGCTTCGTCACTCGCGCCATCGGCCGCTTGGCGATCGACTCGTCGCCGATGAGACAGGCGTGAAACGGCTGCCCGGCCAAAATGCCTAAAAGCAGGCGCGCCGTGGTGCCGGAGTTGCCGACATCAAGCACAGCACTTGGCTCACGCAGCCCACCCGGCCCCGCTCCTTCAACCACAACATGCGTCCCGTCCCGGCGGATGTCGACGCCAAGGCGGCGGAAACAATCGATCGTGCTTAAACAATCGGCGCCGGGCAAAAAGTGATCGATGACCGTCCGGCCGGAAGCGAGCGCCCCAAGCATGACGGCGCGGTGGGAAATCGATTTGTCGCCGGGCACTTCAAGCGTCCCCCGGAGCGATGACACGTTTGTTGGCAGCTGCATGCAACATCCCTCCATTGTTTTTTCGTTGCTATCCTTCATATGTCGCATAGTTCGTATGCTTGGCGAGGCACGCCTTCGCCCGCGCCCGGTCGTCTTCGCTTTGGAAGCTGAGGCGGAGCACCCCGTAAATTTCTTCGCGCGTCTCAATAATGCGAATGTTGGTAATGCTGATGTTTTCCTGCGCCAAATAGCCGGTCACCTCGGAAATGACGCCCGGGTAGTCCGGCACATCGACATACAAATCGTAAAACGACGGGATCGCTCCTTTCGTCCGCGCCGGCAGCCCATCGCGAAACTGCTTGGCTTCGAGAAAGTAATGGTAAATGGCGATGCTGTTTTCTTCCTCGACAAACGAGCGCAGCCGCTCCATCTCCGCCATCCAGCGGTCAAACAGCGCGAGCATCTCGCGTTTATTATGAATGAGAATATCGCGCCACATTTCCGGATTGCTCGATGCAATGCGCGTAATATCGCGGAAGCCGCCGGCCGCAAGCCGGCTGACAAGAGCGTTTTTGCTTTCGTACTCGCGCGCCTGATGGACGAGGCTGGCGGCAATCAAGTGCGGAAAATGGCTGATCACCCCGGTGATGCGGTCATGCTCTTCCGGCGTTAACACGACAAACTGCGCCTTCGTCCCGGAAAGCCATTGTTTTAGCGTTTCCACCCGTTCGAGCGGCACATCATCCGTCGGCGTCAAAATGTAAAAGGCGTTTTCAAACAAATGGGCGCGGGCGGCCGCCACCCCGCTTTTATGCGATCCGGCCATCGGATGGCCGCCGATAAACGCCACGCCCGCCTCCAACAGACGGCGCGCGCCTTGGACGATGCGCTGCTTCGTGCTGCCAACATCGGTGACGATCACACCGCGCTTCAGCTGCTCAATCGGCATGGCGGCTAAAATCGATTCGGTCTGCATGACCGGAGTGGCAAGAACAATCAAATCCGCGGCGGCAAACCCATCCTCAAGCGTGCGAGCCGTTTCGTCAATCACCTTAAGCGAACGCGCCAAACCAAGCTGATGGCCGTTGACATCGTAGCCGATGACGACTGCTGCTGGATGCGCCTTTTTAATGGCTAAGGCGATCGACCCGCCGATTAAGCCGAGGCCGACGATAAACACGTTTCCTTCCAATGGTCTCACCTTCTTTGTATGTAAACATACGCCCGCTGCTTCTGAAAAGCAACGGGCTCATCGTTCCGCCTGGGCGGCCGCGAAGCCGGTCAGGCGAGCTGTTTTTCCCGCAGCATGCTGGCAATCGTTTCAAACACTCGGTCGTTTTGCTCTTTCGTGCCAATCGTGACGCGCACACCGGTCGGCAAACCGAGGGCCCGGCCGGAGCGGACGATCACGCCCCGCTCGAGCAAATATTGAAACACCTCATTGCCATCAATGCCGAAATCGATAAATACAAAATTTGTTTGCGACGGATAGTACTTGAGGCCGTGCTCGTCGCAAAAGCGGTAATACCGCTCGAGTTCGGCGCGGTTTCGTTCGACGCAGGCGCGGAGGAACGCCTGGTCATCGAGCGCAGCCGCCGCGGCCGCTTGAGCGACGGTTGACGTGTTAAACGGCTCGCGCGCCGGTTCAACGGCGCGGATGAGCGCTTCGCTGGCGATGCCGTAGCCGATACGGAGCGCGGCGAGCCCGTACGCCTTTGAAAACGTGCGCATCACCACGAGCTGGCTGTATTCATTTAAAAGCGGCACCGTCTGTGGATAATCGGGAGCCGTGACGTATTCATAATACGCTTCATCCAACACGACAAGCACATGCGGCGGCACGCGGTCCAAAAAGGCGCGCAATTCCGTTTCGTTCACATACGTGCCGGTCGGGTTGTTCGGGTTGCAAATCCAAACGATGCGCGTCCGTTCATCGATGGCAGACAGCATCGCCTCTAAGTCATGGCGCCCGTCGACAAGCGGCACTTCGCGCACTTCCGCCCGCTCGATGACCGCGTTATGGCGATATTGCGGAAATGTCGGCGCCGCCATCACCGTATTCGTGCCCGGCTCCAAAAAGGCGCGGCAAAAAATTTGCACAACTTCATCCGAGCCGTTGCCAAACAAAAGCTGCGTTTCCTTGACACCAAGATGCGTTGCCACCTTTTCGCGCAGCGTGCGGGCGTAGCCGTCCGGATAAACGGCAAGACGGTCAAGCTCGGCGGCGATGGCCGCTTTGGCCGCCGGCGACGACCCATACGGATTTTCATTGGAAGCTAGTTTAATAATATCAGAAAGGCCGTATTCCCGCTTCACTTCCTCAATCGATTTTCCCGGCTGGTATGGGGGAAGCCCCCGAAGCTGCTCTTTCACTTGCATTCGCGTTGCCAACTCCTTCATCATCGGAACTTTTAGCGCAAAGAACACGGCGCGTGAAGCGGCGCGGCGAGCGAGCGGGCGTAGGCGGCAAACTCGGCGATGGCCGCTTCTTTTTCTTCCGGCGCCAGCAGCCGTTCCGCCAACTGTTCCACTTTTTGCACAAGGGCGCTGCCGATGACGACGCCATCGCACACCTCTTTCAGCATCGCCACTTGTTCGGGCGTGGAGATGCCGAACCCGACAGCGACCGGCACACGGCTATGCCGCTTGACTTCACTGACAAAATCGCCAAGCGACTCCGGCAGCGTTTCGCGCACACCGGTGACGCCAAGCGAGGAAACGCAATACAAAAACCCTTGCGCTGCCGAAGCGATCCGCTCAATCCGCTGCTTTGACGTCGGCGCGACGAGCGAAATGAGCGGAAGGCCAAACCGCTCGCCCAGTTCGCGGAGCGGGCCGCTTTCTTCAAACGGCAAATCGGGAATGAGCACGCCGTTGGCGCCATTTTCCCGCGCTAAAGCAAAAAAGGATTCTTCTCCTAATTGTAACACAGGATTGTAATACGTAAAGAGAATAATCGGAATGGTTACCCCTTTTTTTCGCATTTCGGCGACGAGATGAATGGCTTTCGGCAACGTCATGTTCCCGGCAAGCGCCCGGGCGGCGGCGCGCTGGATCGTCGGTCCGTCGGCGAGCGGGTCGGAGTACGGCACGCCAAGCTCCAATAGATCGGCGCCGGCCTCCTCAAGCGCCAAGGCCAAATCCACCGTCACCTCAGGCGACGGATCGCCGGCGACAATAAAGGGAATAAACAGCGGCGGATTAACGGATAGCAGCAACATCTTCACCTTCTTTCGCGCCAAGATGGCGCATCATCGTTTGCACGTCTTTATCGCCGCGGCCGGACAGACAAATGAGCACCGTTTCATCCGGCGACATCGCTTGGGCGAGCTCCACGGCTTTCGCCACCGCATGGGCCGACTCAATCGCCGGAATGATGCCTTCCGTTTGCGCCAGCAGCCGAAGCGCCGCGACCGCTTCCTCGTCGGTCACGCTTTCGTAGCGGACGCGGCCGATGCTCGCTAAATAGGCATGCTCCGGACCGACGCCGGGGTAATCGAGGCCGGCTGAGATCGAATACGGCTCGACAATTTGCCCGTACTCATCCTGCAGCAAGTACGTCATCGCCCCGTGGATGACCCCTTTCGTCCCTTTCGTGATCGTCGCGGCATGGTAAGGGGTGTCAATGCCTTTGCCGGCGGCTTCCACCCCGACAAGGCGGACGTCATCTTGCAAAAACGGGTAAAACATGCCGATGGCGTTGCTGCCGCCGCCAACGCAGGCGACGATGACATCGGGCAGCTTCCCTTCGCGGGCGAGAAACTGCTCTTTCGCCTCATCGCCAATGATGCGTTGAAACTCGCGCACCATTTTCGGGTACGGGTGCGGGCCGACCACCGAGCCGATCATGTAAAAATGGTCGTCGCAATGGGCGACCCAATAGCGAATCGCCTCGTTTGTCGCGTCTTTCAACGTCCGGTTGCCGCTTGAGACCGGCACCACTTCCGCGCCAAGCAGCTTCATGCGAAATACGTTCAACTCTTGCCGCTTGATGTCTTCCTCTCCCATAAAGACGATGCAGTCCATCCCGAAATGGGCCGCCACGGTCGCGGCCGCCACCCCATGTTGGCCGGCGCCGGTTTCCGCGATCAGCTTTTTCTTGCCCATCCGTTTCGCCAAAAGCGCCTGGCCGATGGCATTGTTGATTTTATGGGCGCCGGTATGGTTTAAATCTTCGCGCTTTAAATACATTTTCGCGCCGCCAAGCTGCCGTGTCAAATTCGGCGCGAACGTGAGCGGAGTCGGCCGCCCGGAGTAGTGCTGCAAAATGCGGATATATTCTTGTTTGAACGATTCGTCCGCCAGCGCTTTGTCAAGCTCGGCTTCGATTTCCTCAAGCGGAAGCATGAGCGTCTCCGGGACAAACTTGCCGCCGAAATCGCCAAACCGCCCATGTTCATTCGGAACGCGTTCCATCATCTAACCCCACCTTCTCCTTCATAAAAGTTGAAAGACGAAGAGCCGCATTTCTTCAAAGTGCCTGTGTTTGTTAACCGTCCGAGCGTCAGCGCCGTCTTTTGGCCCTTCGTTTTGTTATTTTTTTATCAGGTGTGTTGATGAACCAATAAAAAGTCTGTCGAGAAGGCTCTAGTCCGAGCTTTTCTGCCGTAGTCGGCAAGCGGCTCGCTTGCCGACCGGGCATGCTGCCGCATGCCCTCCTCGAACAATGAACGCTTTGCGGGCAAATGTCATTCGCCCGCCGGCGTTCTTGTTCGAGGGAAGAGGCAGAAAAGCTTGTGTTCAGCCATATCATTCTCTGTTTTTTCGTACATAACGGATCATCAACACCCGTGATGTTTTATTTTTTCTTCGATTTGTTTCATCTTCGTTGGATCTTTGCGCCCATCCATTTCAATGCCGCTGCTGATATCGATGCCATCCGGGCGGTAGAGGAGCAGTCGCTCAATATTGTCCGGTGTGACGCCGCCGGCGATGAAGCACGGCACGCCTTGGCGCGCCGCTTCTTCCAAATAGCGCGGCACCGCCTCCCAGTCGAACGCGACGCCGGTCCCGCCCCACAAGCCGGCGACGCGGCTGTCGACAACATATCCATCAGCCACCCCAGCGTACTGCTTCATCGCCTCAAGCGCTCCATCGTCGTGATGGATCGCCTTCCAAACAGCGCGCCGTGTCACTTCTTTCACAGCGGCCACCTCAGTTGGCGTCTCGCGGCCATGGCATTGGATGATATGAAGCGGCAATTCAGCAGTGACAGCGGCAATCTGCTCCGCCGCGGCATTGACAAACACCCCGACGAGCTGTTTGCCGCCAAGCGGCGCTGACGCCAGCCAGCGCTTCACCTCAGCAGGCGAGACGCGCCGCTTGCTGTCCGCAAAAATAAACCCGAGGTAGTCCGCCCCGCTTGCCAAGGCGGCCCGCACATCTTCGGCGGAGCGGTTGCCGCAATATTTAAGCCGGATCATGGCCGCCATCCTCCCCGAACAGCCGGTAGACAGCCCGCTCGACGTCCGCCTGGCGCATGAGCGACTCGCCGACGAGCATCGCCTGCGCCCCGTACGAGCGGACCGTTTCGACGTCGCGCCAAGAGCTGATCCCGCTTTCGCTGACGATAACGCATGACGGCGGAATAAATGGCGCCAGCGCTTTTGTCGCCTCAAGCGCCGTCACAAACGTATGCAAGTCGCGGTTGTTAATGCCGATCACTTCCGGAGTGAACCGGTCAAGCAGCCGCTCGAGCGTCTCTTTTGCGTGCACTTCGACGAGGCATTCCAACCCGATGTCGTACGCCTCGCGGTAAAGCGCCTCGAGCGTTTCCGGCGCCAGCGCCTCGCCGATCAATAAAATCGCGTCAGCCCCGAGCCGGGCGCTTTCTTCCACTTGCCGGCGGTCGATGATGAAATCTTTGCGCAGCACCGGAATATCCACCGTTTCTTTCACAAGGCGCAAATAGCTGCGGTGTCCCTGGAAGTAACGTTCATCCGTCAACACGCTGATCGCATCGGCTCCGGCGCGCTCGTATGCTTTGGCGATGGCCGCCGGATCAAAATCGGCGCGAATGAGGCCTTTTGACGGCGACGCCTTTTTCACTTCAGCGATCAAACCGAGCGCCCGCCGCGGCCGCCGGAGCGCCGCGGCGAACGGCCGGCGCTTCGGCTCCGGCAGCGGTTCTGGCATGGTCAATGTTTCGAGTTCTTCCCGTTTGGTTGCCAAAATTTGCTCAAGCACCGTGGACCACTTCCTTTCGGCGCAGGCGCTGCAGCTGCTCGTACGCCGTTTTGGCCAAAATGGCGTCTTTCGCCATCGCCACCCCAGCGGCGATCGTCTCCGCCTTGCCGGCTGCGTACAGCGCAACGCCGGCGTTGAGGGCGGTGATATCGATCGCGCTCGCCGGCGCCGTGCCGTCCATGACGGCTTCAAGCAGTGCGGCGCTTTCCTCCGAACTGCGCACTTGCACGTCAGCGAGCCCGCCGCGCCGCAGGCCGACGCTTTCCGGAGTGAGGACGAAACGGCGAATGTCACCGTCTTTCAGTTCCACAACATCCGTCTCAGCGGCGATGCTGCACTCATCGAGCCCGTCGCGGCCGGTGACAAACACCACGTGCTCAGAGCCGAGACGGCGCATCGTTTCCGCCAGCTTCTCGGCGTAACGGGTCGAATAGACGCCGATAACTTGCCGCTTGCAGCGCGCCGGATTGGCCAGCGGGCCGATCAAATTGAAGATCGTGCGAAACCCGATCTCTTTCCGCGGGCCGGCGGCATATTTCATCGCCGCATGATACAAGGGGGCGAACAAAAACGCCAATCCTTTTGTTTCGAGCGCCTGTTCGGCGGCCTCAGGCGACGCGGGAATGTCGATGCCAAGCCGCTCGAGCACATCGGCGCTTCCGCTTTTCGAGGAAACGGCGCGATTGCCGTGCTTGGCGACTTTGACCCCGAGCGACGAAACGACAATGGCCGCCGCTGTCGAGACGTTGAACGTCGCCGCCCCGTCGCCGCCCGTCCCGCACGTGTCGATGACGTCATCGCCGGCGTCGATCGTGGTCATCCGATCGCGCATCGCCCGCACAAACCCGGCGATCTCATCGACCGTCTCGCCGCGCACGCGCAAGATGGATACCAAACTCGCAATCTGGCTGTCCGTCGCCTCGCCGGACATCACGGCATTCATGGCTTCGTACGCTTCCGCTTCCGTCAATGTTTCCCCTTCCGCGCATTTGGAAAGCAACCGCTTTAACATACGATCTGTTCCCCTTTCGCAAATAATCGTTCCGCTTGTTCGATGGCGTAAATGAGGGCGCTCGCCTTGTTGCGCGTCTCTTTCCATTCAAGCTCCGGAACCGAGTCGGCGACAATGCCGGCGCCGGCCTGCACGTACGCATAACCGTCTTTAATGACCGCCGTCCGGATGGCGATGCACGAATCAATGCTGCCGTCAAAGCCGATGTACGCGATCGCTCCAGCGTACAATCCTCGGGCGGTCGGCTCGAGCTCCTGCAAGATTTGCATCGCCCGCACTTTGGGCGCCCCGCTCACCGTTCCAGCCGGAAAAGCGGCCAAGAGCGCGTCGATCGGGTGGATGTCGTCGTCAAGCACGCCGACGACTTTGGAAATTAAATGCATCACATGAGAGAACTTGCCGATTTCCATCAACACCGGCACCTCGACCGTTCCGTACTTCGCCACCCGGCCGATGTCATTGCGCGCCAAATCGACGAGCATATAATGCTCCGCCCGCTCTTTCGGGTCATGGTACAGCTCGTCGGCGAGCTTTTCATCCTCCGCCGGCGAGCGTCCGCGCCGCCTTGTTCCGGCGATCGGGTCGATCTCGGCGCGCCGGTTGCGCACTTGGATGAGCTTTTCCGGCGAACTGCCGACAATTTCAATGCCGTCAAGCCGAAAATAAAACATGTACGGCGACGGGTTGATGTGGCGCAAGATGCGATAAATGGCGAACCCACCCGCTTGCACCGGGACGGAAAACCGCTGCGACAGCACCGCCTGAAACACATCGCCGGCCGCAATATACTGTTTCACCGCCTCGACGTCACGCAAAAATTGCTCTTTTTCGTAATTGGACGACGCTTTCGAGAACAAGGCGGCCCGCTCGGCCTCGTCTTCGGCCGGCAGCAGCGGCTGTTCGGCCCGGGTGCGCGCCGCTTTCGCTGCCAGCGCGGCGATGCGTTCTTCGGCGGCTCGGTATATCGCGATTTTCTCCTGCATCGTTTCATGACCCTTCAACCGGATATAATGAATGAGAGACAGCTCGCGTTTTTCGTGATCAAAAGCGAACAGCGACTCGCAAAACACAAAATGCCCGGCTTTCATGGCTAGGTCGGGGGCACGATGGCGCGGCACCTTTTCAATGGCGGAAATGAAATCATAGCCTAAAAAGCCGACCGCGCCGCCCGTAAACGGCGCCGCTTCGGCGAGCGGCTTGACGCAAAGCGCCCGCTCGACCGCTTGAAACGCTTCTTTCAACGTCGACGCCGTCATTTGGACATTTCCGTTCTCGTCTTTGATCAAAAACGTTTCTCCTGTCTCGCTCTCAAGCGTCAAAAACGGGGCCACGCCGATAAACGAATAACGCGCCCATGGCGATTCGTCGTCTTTGCTTTCAAGCAGAAACACCGCTTCCTCGCGCAAATTGGCAAACACTTGCAACGGTTCGATGACATCGGCTAAAAATTTGCGCATGATCGGGATGGTGCGAAACTGGCGAGCATCCGCTAAAAAAGCGGCTAGCCGATCAATGGACATCCCTTTCTCCTCCCTTTCTGATTCATCGGGCGGAGAATGAGAGTTTATGAGGCGAAAATGGGGAAAGAAAACGCCCAAAGACCATCGTCTTTGGGCAGATGCAAGCGAAAGGAAACCAATGCTCACCTCAGCTAAACTCGCTCATTCTCATCTACCCTGCACTCGTTCTCAGCTCTTGCTCGGCTTCTGGCAGCCCGCCGGCGGCGGGCAAAGAAGTTATTTTAACTATATTACATTTCTGTTTTTTTTGTCAACGACAAATCCGGCCGCAGCATGACCGCATCCTTTAAATAGACGTGGCAAATCTCATCTTGCCGTTTGTCTGTCTCCACCGTCATCATGACGCGGATGCAGCGCGGCAGCGAACCGGGCACTGGAATTTCTCGCGTGCACATGACAGGCACGTACGTCCAGCCGTCAAGGCGGCGCAAAGCTTGAGCCGGAAACGCAGCCGTGATGTCGTCAGTGACAGAAATGAGCACGAACGAAACGTCATGGGCGGCAACATCGTTGGCGCGAACCATTTCGCGCAGCAACGATTCCGTTGCCGCTATAATTTCTCCGGCCTCGTTTCGCTCCACTGTAATCGCCCCGCGAATGCCGCGGATCATCGCTCTCCCCCCTGTCCAGCAAACTCGCACAGCCACGCGAGCAGCTTCTCATCTTCGAGTTCCACGACTTCCACATCGCCGATTTCACGCAAAAGAACCATCCGCACCGTCCCAGCGTACGCCTTTTTGTCGCCTTTCATTTTCTCGAGCAGCCGGTGAGGCGCCAGCCCGTCGGGGAGCGAAACCGGAAAGCCGTACGCAGCGAACCATTCGGCAAAGCGGTGCTCGGCAAATGACCGGCCGTAAAGCCGCTCGCTGACCAAGATGGCAAACAGCATGCCGACCGCCACCGCCTCCCCATGGGTCAGCACGCCGTAGCCGAGCTCGCTCTCGAGCGCATGGCCGAGCGTATGGCCGAAATTCAAATGGGCGCGCACCCCGGTTTCTTTTTCATCTTCACGCACGACGGACGCCTTAATATCAATGCCCTTTTCAATGCAATAGGCGAGCTTGCCGCCCTGCAAGTCGGCGAGCGTCTTGATTTCTGCGCGCAGCCAGTCGTAAAAGCGGCGGTCGCGGATGAGCGCATGTTTGATCACCTCGGCAAATCCTGAACGGAGCTCGCGCTCAGGCAGCGTGCGCAAAAAGGCGGTGTCATAGACGACCGCTTCCGGCTGGTGGAAAGCGCCGATCATATTTTTGCCAAGCGGATGGTTGATGGCGACTTTGCCGCCGACGGCGCTGTCGTGGGCCAAAAGCGTCGTCGGCATTTGAATGTAGCGGATGCCGCGCATATAGGTGGCGGCCACAAATCCGGCCAAATCGCCAACGACGCCGCCGCCAAGCGCGACAATGAGCGAGCGGCGGTCAAGGCCGCACTGAAGAGCCGCCGTCTGGCAGGCGTAATAGTTGTCAAACGACTTCGCCGCCTCGCCGTTTGGAATGATGTAGGCATACACATCATAACCGGCAGCGGCAAGCGTGGCGCGCACTTCATCCAAATAAAGAGGCGCCACCACATCGTCGGTGATGATCAACATCTTCGTCCCCGGCGGGCAGGAGAGCGCCCGAAGCAGGCACGGCAACGCGCGGACCGCTCCGTCGCCTAAGAGGAGCGGGTATTGCTTCGTCGCCGTTTCAATCGTCCGTTCGATCATCGTTAAAACTCCTTTGCATAGCGGCGGGCGCGCTCGATGTTTTCTTTAATCAAATCGATCCGGTCTTGCCCGAACTGGCTGACGATCGCCGCCGCCACTTCCCAGGCGACGACCGCTTCGGCGACGACGCTCGCCGCCGGCACAGCGCAGCTGTCCGACCGCTCGATGCTTGCCGCAAACGGTTCTTTCGTGTCGATGTCGACGCTTTGCAGCGGTTTGTACAGCGTCGGAATCGGCTTCATTACACCGCGCACGACGATCGGCATCCCCGTCGTCACCCCGCCTTCAAAGCCGCCCGCCCGGTTCGTCCGGCGCGAAAAGCCTTGTTCCGGGCTCCAAATGATTTCGTCGTGCACTTCGCTTCCCGGGCGGCGCGCCGCTTCAAACCCGATCCCGAATTCGACGCCTTTAAAGGCGTTAATGCTGACGATCGCCGCCGCGATTTTCGCATCGAGCTTCCGGTCGTAATGAACGTAGCTGCCGACCCCGGCGGGAACGCCTTCGACAATCACTTCGACGATGCCGCCGATCGAATCACCGTTTTTCTTTGCCAAATCGATCGCTTCCATCATTTTTTGTCCCGCTTCCGGATCAAAACAGCGCACCGGCGACTCTTCTGTCACATTTTGCAATTCCTCCAGGGAGCGGTAATCAAGCTTCTTTGCGCGCACACCGCCGATTTCGATGACATGCCCGGCGACGCGGATGCCCACTTCCTCCAAAATGCGCTTCGCCACCGCTCCGGCCGCCACGCGCACCGTCGTTTCCCTTGCCGATGAGCGTTCAAGCACATTGCGCATATCGCGATGTCCGTATTTCAGGGCGCCGTTTAAATCGGCATGACCCGGGCGCGGACGCGTCACTTTTCGTTTGATCTCCGTTTCATCATCGATCGGTTCAACGGCCATAATCGTTTGCCAATGTTTAAAATCACGGTTTTCCACAACCAGCGCAATCGGCGAGCCGAGCGTTTTCCCGTGCCGGACGCCGGCGGTGATATTCACCACGTCCTTTTCGATTTGCATGCGCCGCCCGCGCCCATACCCTTTTTGCCGGCGCGCCAGCTCCTTGTTGATATGCTCGGCGCGCAGCTCAAGCCCAGCCGGCACTCCTTCCAAAATCGCCGTCAATTGCGGCCCGTGCGACTCCCCTGCTGTCAAGTAGCGCATGTTTGTCTCTCCCTTCAGCTCTTTAACGCGTTTATGTAAAAATATATCATAAATTTGAAAAATGAAAATAGTTTCTGTAAAAAAAGAGCGCGGCGCCCGCTATTTTCTCCGATAAAAAAACGTCTCCTCGACTTCGAAACCGTATAAGGACGGGTTAAAAATTTGCTCCGTGCTCCCCACAAACAGCACGCCCCCGGGCCGGAGCGCATCATGAAATTTCCGATACAGCATCCGCTTCGCCTCTTCAGTGAAATAAATGAGCACGTTGCGGCAAACGATCAAATCCATGTTGCGCGGAAACGGATCCGCGAGCAAGTTGTGCTTTTGAAACTTGACCGTTTGTTTCAGCCTTTCGTCTATTTTATAATACTCGCCTTCTTTCGTAAAAAACTTTTTTCTCATTTCCTCGGGCAACTCTACAAGCGACCGTTCGCTGTACAAGCCGAGGCGCGCGCGGGCAAGCGCATTATCATCAATGTCGGTCGCCAACACCGACACGCGGTGAAGCGGCAATCGTTTTGCGAGCACCATCGCGAGCGTGTACGGCTCCTCGCCGGTTGAGCAGGCAGCGCTCCACACGTTCGGGCGCGGGTTTTCCGCCAATAGCCGCGGCAAAATGACGCGTTCAAGCACCTCCCATCGTTTGGCGTTGCGATAAAACTCGGACACGTTGATCGTCATCCGGTCAAGACATTCATGCCAGAGCGACAAGTCTTTTTCCATCGCTGCAAACAGCTCGGCAAAGCTCTTTAGCCCTTTTTTCATGTACAACGACGCCAAACGCCGCCTCATCTGGGCTTCCTTATATAGCGATAAGTCAATGCCGGTTTTTCGCTTCACTTTGGCAATGAATTGCGCATAATCGTCCATCTTCCCCTGTTCCTCTCTCCTGTCAATGTACAAAAACGGCAAAAACCGGCCGATGGGCGGCCGGTCTTTTTGTTAATAGAGCCATTCGTTCATCAGTTTTGTATAGTGGAGAAGCTCTTCTTCTTTGAAAAACAGGTTGATCTCGCGTTCCGCGCTTTGCGGCGAATCGGAGCCGTGAATGACGTTTTTTCCGACCGTCAAGCCGAAATCGCCGCGAATCGTGCCCGGTGCGGCTTCCTGCGGATTCGTTTTCCCCATCATTTGCCGGGCGGCGGCGATTACATTTTCGCCCTCCCACACCATCGCAAACACCGGCCCGGATGTAATAAAGTCGACAAGCTCGCCGAAAAACGGACGCTCTTTATGTTCGGCATAGTGCTGCTCAGCCAGCTCGCGCGACACTTGCATCAGCTTCGCGCCAACAAGCTGGAAGCCTTTTTTCTCAAAGCGCGAAACAATTTCGCCGATCAAATTGCGCTGAACCCCGTCTGGCTTTACCATTAAAAATGTCCGTTCTGCCATTCATTCTCCACCCCTACTGTCGTATGTACTAGGAAACGGGTTCCCAACCACCATAGTACCATTGTTTCGCGCCATTGGCAACAACGTCCTTGAAAGCGTTAATAATCCCTTTTCCCGATGTAAAGGGCGAGGTCGCGCAACAGGCCGCGCGCCTCATTCATCGGCAGTCCGTCAAGAAGGTGAAGCGCCTTGTCAAGGTAACGGTCGCTTAACGCATACGACCGCTCAATGGCGTCCGTCCGCTTAATGGCGGAAATGACCGCCGCCATTTCCGCAACGTCCGTTTCCGGACCGACAGCTGCAATGGCCGCCTTCACCCGCTCATCGCTCAAGGCATACAGCACAGGAAGGGTGACGTTTCCTTGCAGCAAGTCACTTCCGGCCGGTTTGCCGAGCTGTTCCTCCGTCCCAGTGAAATCGAGAATGTCGTCGGTAATTTGAAACGACATGCCGACATAATGGCCGAACCAGTACAGCCGCTTCACAATCGGCTCCGGCGCGCCGGCAGCGAGGGCGCCAAGCTGGCAGCTCGCGGCGATGAGCAGCGCCGTTTTCCGACGGATGCGCCGCAAATACGTGCGCAGCGGCTGATCAAACCGGTACTTGTCTTTGATTTGCTCAATTTCCCCGCGGCACACTTCCACGATCGTTTTCGCCAACACTTGATGGGCGCGCGGGTTGCCGAGCTCCGCCATCCGTTCGAGCGAGCGGGCAAACAAATAATCCCCTGTGTACATGGCGAACCGGTTGCTCCATTTCGCCTTGATCGTCGGCCGGCCGCGGCGCAAATCGGCGTCGTCGATCACATCGTCGTGGACGAGCGAAGCCATATGAATGAGCTCGAGCGCAACGGCAACATGCTTCATCCGCTCAAGGTCATATTGGCCGAAGCGGGCGGCAAGCAAGACAAAAACGGGACGGATCCGCTTTCCGCCCGCCTGCAACAGATGGAGCGCCGCTTCCCCAAGCGGCCCGTATTCCGACTGAACCGCCCGCTCAAGCTCCTCTTCGACCGCCGCTAAATCATCGCTTAAAAACGAATACATCGCCTTTAACTTCATGTTGTTCACCTTAACTCACCGTTTATAGCCCAAGTGCATCGCCGCCACGCCAAACGTGTACGGTTTGACCTCGACATCGACAAAACCGGCGGCGCGGAACATCTCGGCCAGCTCGTCCCGCCCCGGAAACTCGCGCGCCGATTCCTGCAGCCACGAGTACTCCTCATAGCTTTTCGCCAGCAGCTTGCCAAACAGCGGCATAATAAACCGGAAGTAAAAATAGTAAAGCTGACGAAACCCGAACAGCGTCGGCTGTGACGTTTCCAGGCAGACGGTTATGCCGCCCGGCTTCGTCACCCGGTGCATTTCCTTAAGCACGGTCATATAGTCAGGGACGTTGCGCAAACCGAAGCCGATCGTCACATAATCGAACGAATTGTCAGGAAACGGCAGCTGCATCGCATTGCCGTGAATGAGCTTCACATTATGCAACCCGCGCGCTTTTACCTTCTGTTCGCCGACTTTCAGCATGTTTTCGCTGAAATCAAGGCCGTACACTTCCCCTTCCGGACCGACCGCCTCCGCCAAGGCGATCGTCCAGTCAGCCGTCCCACAGCACACATCGAGCGCTTTTTTGCCTTTTTGCACATTCATCCGCCGCATCACGTCTTTGCGCCACTTCAAGTGGCGGCGAAAGCTGATGACGGAGTTCATCCGGTCATAATGCGCAGAAATGTTTTCAAATACGCGATGGACTCGCTCTTCTTTCGATTGATGCATCGTTCTACCCTTCTTCCACCGTCTTTTTGGCGATGGCTTGAAACCCGCCGGAAAGCTCGGCCACGCGGAGCTGCAGCAGGCCGTTGACCGGCAGTTTCGCCGCAAACAGCGCCTCCCGGCAGCCGTCGATATAGCGGCGGCAAAAGCGGAGCAAATGCCGCTTTTGCTCTTTCGTCAACGTTTTCGTGCGCGGGAACGCGATTTGCGCCATTTGCTCAAAGAGCGCCGAAGCTCCCGTGCGGATGAACGCTTCCTGCTCGAGCAGCAGGCGCCGCATCAGCAAATACGAATAGGCAAACTGCCCCCACTGCGGCGCCGCCATGCGGTCGGCGAGCTTGACAAGCAACGCCGATTCGATCGTGCCGACCGCCGCAAACAACGACTCGATCCGCTCTGCTTTTTTTTCGTAAAGCCGCACTTTTTGCTCGTTAATATCGCGGACCGCCTCGGCGAACGAGCGGATGAGCGCCGTTTCGCCCGAACGCGCCAACAACTCATAGTACAGCCCGCTGTACAAGTCGCCGGCCAGGACGACAAGCTGCCGCGCCCGCAAGTCGCCGCCGTCATCTGTCACCTCATCGTGGGTATCAAGGGCGATCTGCATGAGCATCATGGCGATGATGCACCGCTCCGCCTCACTCGGCGCCGTTGAAGCGCCATCGAGCATTGACAGCGAGAGCAGCAGGCGATCTTCATCGACCGCCGGCGCCGGCAAATGCTCGCGCAAATATGGGTGATGGAGCAGCTGCTCAATTTGTTCTTTCAATGACGCCAATTTCACCGTGATGTCATCCACATGAACCACCCTTGTCCCCGAAAATATCCGCACCACCATAACGGACTCATTATAACATAATTTTGTCGAAAACGCTCTATATAGATGCAATTTAAAGCTTTAACATTTTTCGTCTTTGCCGGTCATTGCATCCGACTGTCGAGTGACCGAACAACGCCGCTTCCAGACCCATGAATGGGTCTGTGAAGCGAGTCGTTGTTCGGTCTTCCGTCACGCTAAGGCGTGACGGAGGCAAGCCACACGCTTGCCTTCGACAGTCAAAAATGGGCGAACCACTTTTCTGTCAAGGATATGTTAAACTTCTTTGTTGCATCTATATAGTTTGCTAGACATTTGCCAACTTACTTTTTCCCTTCCGACTCAATGACGCCATGGCGCGTTTGAATATACGCCTTGCCTCTCACTTTAATCGCCGACGTGTGCTCTGTAAACTGGGCGATCAACACTTCGCCTTTATCGAGCTTTTCCGAGTGATGGAACCGTGTATCCGCCCCGCGCGTCAATCCAATGACGTTCACTCCGTCTTCAAGCGCTTTAATGACAACAAAGTCGCTGTTCGTATACATCCTTGCCCCCTCCTTATGCTTTAATGAGCGAAAGCACTTCCGAACGGGCGGCAACATCCGTTTCAAACACGCCGCGCACTGCCGTTGTCACCGTTTTCGCCCCCGGCTTTTTCACGCCGCGCATCGTCATGCACATATGTTCCGCCTCGACGACGACCATCACCCCGTGCGGTTCGAGCGCTTCGACGATCGAATCGGCGACTGTCGCCGTAATGCGCTCCTGCAGCTGCGGGCGGCGCGCCACCGCTTCGACCGCCCGGGCGAGCTTGCTTAGCCCGGTCACTTTTCCTTCCCGCGGGATGTAGGCGACGTGGGCAACGCCGAAAAACGGCACTAAATGGTGCTCGCACATCGAGTAAAACGGAATATCTTTAACGAGCACAAGCTCCTCATGTTCCTCGCTGAATACGGTTTGAAAATGCTCCTTGGGGTCTTCGTGCAGTCCGGCGAACACCTCGGCGTACATTTTCGCCACTCGTTTCGGCGTGTCGACAAGCCCCTCACGGTTTGGGTCTTCCCCAATCGCTTCCAAAATCAAGCGGACTGCATATTCAATTTGCGCAAAATTGATCTCCGGCATGCAAACAACATCCTCCTGCATTAGAAAAACTGCATGTAATCCGATTCTAACATAGAGAGCAAAAAAAAACAAAAAAGAAGGGCGGTGCAACACCAGCCCTTCCCTCCTAGCTCCTGCCTCAGCTATGTAGGCTTATTTTACGGCATCTTTTAACGCTTTACCCGGTTTGAATGCAGGAACTTTGCTCGCCGGAATTTCCATTTCTTCGCCCGTTTGCGGGTTGCGTCCTTTCCGGGCGGCGCGCTCGCGCACTTCAAAGTTCCCAAAGCCGATTAATTGCACTTTATCGCCTTTTCGCAACGCTTCTGTAATCGAGTCAAATACCGCATCAACGGCTTTTGTTGCATCTTTTTTGGAAAGACCGCTTGTTTCGGCTACCGCGTTGATCAATTCCGTCTTGTTCATGCCATTCACCTCCTCCCAAGGAGCTGTTCTTGTTTACTACCATTTGTGCACACTTTTCTGCTTTTCTATACATAGACGTTGACGGCTTCGGCGGCGAAAAGGCCGGCGCATGAAAGGCGTCGCACCGGTGCAGCCAATGATTCTGCCTTCGTTCAGAAAGACTGACAGAACATGCGCCCGCGCCGCCGATGGAAGCGTCCCCTTGACCGTTCAGCGCCGCCCGCCGCTTTTAGGCGGAACTGCCTTGATTCCGCCAAGATGCGGTGACATGCCTAATCTTAACCAATTTATCGCGATAATTCAACATTTTTTTCGCCAAAGCGGCCAATTTTAGGCATATTTCACCAAAACAACGATTTCAGATAAAAGATTACCATAACGCCATGCGCATAATCAAGTGCCAATCCTTATTTCTCAAGGGTTTCAACGATTTTTCCCCCATGAAAGATCCATGATTCAAAAAAACAAAAAAAAGCCCCCGACCGGGGAGCAAATCTCGACGCCTCCGCTTTTCTATAAAATAATCGCGATGAGGCCGCCGGAGCCTTCGTTGATGATGCGTTCAAGCGTTTCTTTCAGCTTGTAGCGGGCGTTTTCCGGCATGAGCGCGAGTTTCGCCTGAATGCCTTCGCGGACGATCGAGCTGAGCGAACGGCCGAAAATGTCGGAGTTCCAAATCGACAGCGGATCGTCTTCAAAATCTTGCATCAAATAGCGGACAAGCTCTTCGCTCTGTTTTTCCGTTCCAATAATGGGAGCAAATTCGGATTCGACGTCGACTTTGATCATATGGATTGACGGAGCCACCGCCTTGAGGCGGACGCCAAAGCGCGATCCTTGGCGGATGATTTCCGGCTCATCCAAGCTCATATCCGACAAAGCAGGCGCGGCGATGCCGTAGCCGGTTTGTTTGACCATTTTCAGCGCGTCGGCGATTTGGTCATATTCCGCTTTCGCATGGGCGAAGTCTTGCATAAGCTGGAGCAGGTGGTCTTTGCCGCGGATCTCGACGCCGACGATCTCTTTTAAAATTTGGTCGTACAGTTCATCCGGCGCATACAAGTCGATTTCGGCGATCCCTTGCCCCATTTCAATGCCGGCGAGCTGCGCCTTTTCGATAAAGTCGTATTCGGCGAACTGCTGGACGACCCGGTCGACGTCGCGCAGCCGCTTGATGTCTTTGACGGTGTCGCGCACCGCCTCTTGATAGCTTTCACGCAGCCAATGGTCTTCGCGCAGCACCATCACCCAGCTCGGCAAGTTGACGTTCACCTCAAGCACTGGGAATTCATATAATGCTTCACGAAGCACGTTATACACATCGGCTTCGCGCATGCTTTCCACGCTCATAGCGAGCACCGGGATGTCGTACTTTTCGGCGAGCTCGCGGCGGAGCGCCTCCGTTTCCGGGTGATGCGGCCGGACGGTGTTGACGATCATAATAAACGGCTTCCCGACTTCTTTCAGCTCGCTGATCACCCGTTCCTCCGCTTCTACATAGGCTTGGCGCGGGATTTCCCCGATCGTGCCGTCCGTTGTGATGACGACCCCGATCGTCGAATGTTCTTGAATGACTTTTCTCGTCCCGATTTCCGCCGCCTCTTGGAACGGAATCGGCTCTTCGTACCATGGAGTGTGGATCATCCGCGGGCCGTTTTCGTCTTCGTACCCTTTCGCGCCGGGAACAGCATAGCCGACGCAATCGACAAGTCGGATGTTCACTTCAAGCCCCTCGTCGACTTTCACCGTCACCGCCTGGTTGGGCACGAACTTTGGCTCCGTCGTCATGATCGTTTTGCCCGCGGCGCTTTGCGGCAGTTCGTCCTGGGCGCGCGCCTTGTCGGCTTCGTTTTTAATGTTCGGAATGACGACAAGCTCCATAAACCGCTTAATAAACGTCGATTTCCCGGTGCGGACAGCGCCGACGACCCCTAAGTAAATGTCGCCGCCGGTCCGCTCGGCGATATCTTTAAAAATATCGACCTTTTCCAAATGACTCCCCTCCAGTTCCTCGGTCGTTATCGGAAACAACTGAATCAGCTAGTATAATAGGACACTATATGCATATGATGTTGTCCTGCTCAGTTATGACTAAAAGCCATAAATAAAAATCCCTTCTCTAGAATGTATTTTTCCAGAGAAGGGATGATGACTCATTTCGTGAAAAAAATCGGCTCGTTCGTCTTGGCGTCGATCGTGTACGGAAGGGAGTACGCCGGCACGAACAGCGAATGGTCGGTCAAAATCGGGCGGATGTCATCGCCTGGTTCATACTTGTGCGGATACTTTTTCAACGCCGCGTATAAGTCAGGACGATAATCGATATAAATTTCCCCGCTGCCGTCAATGACAAACGACAAATTGTTGCCGGAAAACGGGCTTACGGCATACGGCGGTTCTTTGTAGCCAAGTTTTTTGTAATCAAGCGTAAATACGCCCGGTGCGACGACATCTTGAAATGGCGGGTAACGGTGCCGATCCGTATACATCGAAAGCCGCAGCTTCAAATCGCGGATGCGCTCAGCGAGACGCAGGTCAAGAAGCTTGACCGTCGGGTTCGTTTCCGCATCGATGATCATATACTGGAAAACACCCCCGCTTTCATAGGCGTTTCCCGGCGGTTCCTGCATGTAGCGGGGAACGAGCTTTTGAAAGTCAACCGGATATTTTAAATACATCGGTGTTTTCATGTCGCGCGTCTTGATCGGCAGCAATCCGCCGGTCGCCTTCCGGTATTCGTCAACCGCCGATTGGACGGCCGCCACTTGGTCTTTGTATGGAATTTGGTTTTGCTTAAGCCGCTCTTGCGGATACAAGCAGCCGGAAAGCGGCACGAGAAACAAACAGGCTAAAAGAAAGCGAGCAATCCGTTTCATCCTATTTCGCGCAGGAGACTCCCACTTCAACGACCAAAGGGAGTAAGTGGGAGAGGAATGCGCGTTCCCCCCTTTCTTTTGTGTATGATATA
>NZ_PIJG01000090.1:0-4772 GCF_002809955.1 Geobacillus sp. Manikaran-105 | reverse complement strand
GACCTCCTTAATGTTTATTTCACCGCTAACATTATTGCCAGGATCTCGTCAGTGCTTTCTCTTTTTTGTCACTAAATCACAAAATTTGGTGATGAACCTTTTATTTTTATGTGAAAAAAATGAATAGAAAACAAAGAAAAAATTTAGGTATATAGGTTGTAATAAAGAATTTCCGATCTCCATGTCCCGTCTTTATCACCTGACAAGCTGGCACGGTGACAAGAAGAGCGAACAATGCCATGTAAAACAAAATTGCAACTTATATAGTTTCTCATCACAAAAAGGTACTTCCATGTATTTTTACCACTATAACGCCCATGGCGATGTCATCGCCCTAACGGATGCGCAAGGAAACATCGTGGCCCGTTACCAATACGATGCATGGGGGAACATTCTTTCCCAATCTGGCGACTTAGAGGACGAAAATCCATACCGATATGCGGGATACCAATATGACCAAGAAATATGCGGGATACCAATATGACCAAGAAACGGGTCTCTATTACTTAATTGCCCGATACTATCATCCAACGCATGGTGTGTTCCTTTCTTTGGACCCAGACCCAGGGGATGCGGACGATATCCTTACACAGAACGGATATACGTATGCGAACAACAATCCAGTGATGTTGGTGGATCCGGATGGGCATTGGGTATGGTTGGCCATCAATGCTGGGTTTGCGGTTTATGATGGGTATAAGGCGTATAAAACCGGAAGAGGATGGATGTATGTCGCCAAAAAAACGGCTCTTGGCGCGATTGGTGGGGGAAAGCTTAAACTTGTTAGAGGCGCAGGGAAGTATATTGTTAAGGTTGGAAGGCAGTACACAAAATCTAATTTCAAACTTGGTCGACAGATGCATAAAAAATATATGGCACATTTGCATGATGAATTAAAGGGAAGAATTAAAGAATATAAAGGGATAAAAGGTATTCGTCCAGATTTTGTGGACTTCAATACGACAATACGAGAACCATCTATGAATTAAAACCGTATAATCCTAGAGCCATTGCTCGAGGGAAGCGACAGTTAAAAAAATATAAGCGAATATTTGAACAAGAACATGGAGGAAAATGGAAAACAGTCTTGCATGTTTATTAAGGGGTGATAGAATGGATAAATCCGAATTTGTAAAATATTTAGATGAGTTGTTTAAAGCCCATTCTTTTAAAAAGAAGGGAACCCAGTGGAGCTTTAGCAATGATGAGATTATAAAAATAATTAAATTATCAAAATCAAATTATGGTAATTATTATCATATCGATTATGGGTTTATTATAAAAAACCTTGAGCTAGGCCGCCTTGTGATGCATATTTATCATAGACTAAGTTCCTTGGATCAGGGGGAAAGTATAAGAATTAAGGAGCTATTAGATTTTGAGATTCCTATCCCTGACGAAGATCGAAAGAACGAACTGAAAAAGTTTATTGAAAGGGAAATATTTGGAATGTTCAACAAGATTCATACGGAAGAAGATCTGTTAATGGAACTAAAGAAACGCGACCATTTAAATGATATTCCATTACGCGTGAAAAAATATTTTGGATTAGAAGATGCCGATGAATGTTAAGGGTTTTGAATTTCGAATGAGAATGAAGTAACAGGTATATGTTAAGTATGCCAACCTTAGGAGAGTCTATATCTCTCTTAAGGTTTTTCTCTTTTTCAAGAAAAGTTTGACCCAATGGGGCTTATGGAAGGAAATCTACGAGTGGCAACCAACCGTATTTTGATTGAAAATGAAATTTAGAAAAAGACGAAAAGCATTTATCCGATAACCTCGGATAAATGGAAGAAATTCCAATTCTCACATAGTTCCTTTAGCCAAACCATCACCTATCAATACAACACCTTGGACCAAAATACCATCGTCCAAGACGGAACGTATACGTATCGCTTTGATGATGACGAGAGAGGACACGTTCGCACGTTTAAGACTGGAAATGGAGCGGGCGCTACCTTCACGTATGATGACCGCGGCTTGGTGAAAAGTCTGTCAGTGGGAACAGCGGACGGAACCAAGTTATTGGCGGAAACGTACCGTTATGACGAAAACGGCAATTGGACGAAAATCGAGTCCCCAACAGGAGAAGCGATTGTTTACCGTTACGATGCGCTCGATCAACTAGTCGAAGAGCAATGGCCGGATGGAACGACGATCGCGTATACGTACGATGGATTCGGCAATCGGAAGCAAATCGTGAAAACGAAAGACGGGCAGTCGACGACGACCACGGCTGATTATAATGCGGCGAATCAGTTGATCCGTTTCGGCGATGAAACGATCATGTACGATGCGAACGGCAATCGCTTGGAAGACGGCCAGTATCGATATGAATGGAACGAAGCCGACCAACTTGTCTCCATCACCCGAAAAGGCGAAAGCACGCCGTTTGCGACGTATCAATACGATGAAGACGGCCGGCGCATCCAGAAGACCGTGAATGGCGTGGTGACGAACTACCATTACCAAGGCGACAGCCTGAACGTCTTATATGAAACCGATGCAAGCGGCAGCGTTGTGCGGTCGTATGTGTACAGCGCCGATGGCCAACGCCTGGCGATGAAGCAAGGCGGCGTGACGTACTTCTACCACTACAACGCGCATGGCGACGTGATCGCCCTAACGGATGCGCAAGGAAACATCGTGGCCCGTTATCAATATGATGCATGGGGGAACATTCTTTCCCAATCCGGCGCATTGGCGGACGAAAATCCATACCGATATGCGGGATACCAATATGACCAAGAAACGGGTCTGTACTATCTGATTGCCCGGTACTACCGCCCAGAACAAGGTGTGTTCCTATCCTTGGATCCAGACCCAGGTGATGAGGACGATATCCTCACACAAAACGGCTATACGTACGCGAACAACAATCCGGTGATGTTGGTGGATCCGGATGGGAAGTTTGCGTATGCTGTAGGGCTTTATTTTGTTCCTGGTGTTGGACAAGTAATGTTAATTGGTACTGCTGCTGTTGTCGGGGCCTATGGAGCGTGGTATTTAGGAAAAAAACTTGGGGAGATAGACTGGGACCATATTAAAGAGGAGCACGGTCCTAAATCTAATAAAAAGATGAAAGATGGAAAAAAACCAAAAAGTAAGTTTAAAAGTAATAGAACTTTAAAGAGAACCACTAGAGCAACTGCGAGGACAAAGCCCGTAAGAACAGGTAGATATGGTAGAACTATCCATGAAAAAACATTTAAAAGACCCGTAGGAACAGATACTAGGGGGAAACCTACTAATAGAGTAAGAGTCATTCGGGAACCATCCGGTAAAGTTGTAACAAGTTTTCCTTTCTAGTTATATTATTTTCGGGCATTATTATCTTTTAAAAGATAATAATGCCTCTCTATAAAAAGAAGGGGGTTATATATTTGAATACTGACAAATTAATATTTAATAAATATTATGAAATTACAGAATTAAGTAAATATGAACCTATATCTGTAGACTTGGGATTAAAAGACGATATATTGATACTTTATTTACATGAAAATACTAATGGTAATCCCTTTTTATATAAAATAGTCCATTTAGATAATGGAGAGAAGCGGTCGTATGAAGTTGTTGCAAATAAAGAATTACACTTCTTGCAGTTAATAGAAGATAACTATCTACTAATCTGTGGTTACTTAACACATGATCAAGAAAATAATGCATTTATATATGACAAAAAAGGAAATTTATTAAAAGAATTTTGTGTAGGTAATGGAGTAAATACATGTAAAGTAGATCAAGATCACCATATATGGATTGGTTATAGTGATGAAGGAATTTTTCATGAAAGTGAAATAGGAAGTAAGGGAATTGTATGTTTTGATAAAAATGGAGCTATTATATATGATGCATTTGATATGTTAGTTGAGCAACGAAATTTTCCACCCATTGATCATTGTCATGCAGTAAACATTTCTGATTCTAACGATGTATGGCTATATTATTATAGTGCAGATGCAAAATATCCTATAGTGCAATTAAAAAAGAATAGTAATACTGCTTGTTGGTGGGAATCGAATGTTAGTCGTGGAGAAAATTTGGTTGTTGGGCACAATATGGTTTTTGTTTTAACCAATGAAGGAGATATTGTGGGAATTAGTCTAGAAAATAAGCAACATAAAGAATATACAGCATACGATACACAAGGGAACAAATTGACATTTGATTATTATTTTGGTAGAGGAAGTATATTGTATGGAGTTAGTAAAAATATTATTTATAAGCTAGATTTAGAAAAGTTCTAAATAGAACAAAGTTTCGGGTTAATGGAGTAATAGTTCTGTTTGTATTTATGGACAGGATTATTACTCCGTTTCGTTTTAACATAGGATTGTGACAAGAGTGCCTGTCACGTGTCGAAGGAATAGCTCCAACATTTCTTCTTTAAGCGTGTATCAATTGTATTATGACGCGGAAGATTAACGGATCAGCATGTCGTCGGTGCGGGTGCATTGGATTTGACCTATGCGTACGATGCGGACGGAAACATTGTAATGTATTTTGATGGTGCGGATTCGCATACGTTTACATATGATTTTGCCGGCCGCTTAACGTCATGGACATATCAAGGCAACACGGTTCAGTATGACTACGATGCGGCTGGGAACTTGAAAAACCCGCACGGCAAGACACTCACCTTTAACGTGGCGAATAAAGTCGAGGGCCACGAGTGTTGATTATCCAAAATTAGACATACGCCTTCCATAAATTTGGGCATACTCAAACAAAGCAGCGGCCATCCCGGATTTCCAATTGAGAGGAAG
>NZ_PIJG01000089.1:0-4802 GCF_002809955.1 Geobacillus sp. Manikaran-105 | reverse complement strand
TTGATGTGATCAAAAAACAGCTCCGTATCGCGTAAGGGGTACCCTGTTTGTCTCTCTAACCATGGAAATTATTGTAATGAAAAATGCTCATCTACAGTTGATGAGTAGAATCATTGGGTCTCCCCTGCCTGTATTGATTCGAACACTGAATGTTTCATGAAAACAATGAATGGTTTAAAAGTATAAAACCGCTTTTTCATGAACCGACTAAAGTCTTCAATCACTCCAGTAGACTGAAGGTTATTGACAAAATATTTTTTTACCATTAAAATTTATTTTGATGAACAAAAAGGTGGTGGATCCATGTTCTCTATATTATCTGATCATCGTCTATATTTACGCATGTGGCTGTCTCAAGTCATATCCTATTTGGGCGACGGCATAACAAGGGTAGCGCTCATTTACCTCATCGGAAAGTCATCCAGCCATTCTTTGCTCATCGGAATGGTTATATTCGTCCAATTGTTCCCAACTGCTGTCTTGAGCTTAGTATTCGGTCCTCTTGTTGATCGATTTTCTAAGCGGCGGCTGATGGTGTTCTCTGACCTGTATCGAATGATCATCGTTCTTTGCATGGCTGCCTTTGCACACTCCCCCATCATCTTGCTCGTTTTGTTGGGATTGCATGGGATCGGGACAGCGCTATTTGTACCTGCCCAATCTTCCATCGTTCCGTCCATTATCCCAAAGGAACGAATTCCAGAGGCGATTGCGCTATCAAATGGAACAGCATCGGCTATGCAAATAATTGCACCGGCCATTGGGGGACTTTTTCTTTTAAGTGAACGATACGATATCAATTTTATGGTTAACGCCGCTACATTTCTCCTTTCGGCCATTTTGATTTGGAGCATCAAGTTTAAAGAATACCTTCATCATAAGCAGAAAAAGAGCGGTTATTGGCTGGATGCTTTGACTGGATACCGAGACATTTTTCTGTTACCTATCTTGCGTTTTTTCTTATTCATGATGATTCCATTATCCTTCGTGATCGGTATTTTGAATACAAATCTTGTCAGCGCTTTATTGCATCATTTTCATGTCTCTCCTTCTCACTTCGGTTTTCTGGAGGCAAGCATAGGGGTGGGAGCGATTTTAGGTTCTTTACTTGGACCAAAGTTGCTTCAAACCATCCCAGCTAATCGATTATTATGGATAGGAATGATGCTTATTGGCGTATGGATGGCGGGTATTGTGCCTTTGAACGTGTTCGTCCATAATTGGGGGGATTTTCCTCTCTATACTTGGTGTACTATGGTAGGAGTATTGAATGCGTTGGTGAATGTGCCGATTAATAGTTTGTTTATCTCTATTGTGCCGCAAGAATTAAGAGGTAGCGGTTCTGCTTTAATGACGACGTTCTCCAATTTTCCCATAATGCTAGGAATCATGATAGGCGGTTGGTATGCCGATGTGATCGGAAGTGTTTACGCAACCGCAACGAGCGGCATCTTGCTCGTACTGACAACTTGTACTTATCCACTCTTCCAAGGATATCGACAATTGAGCCAAGTTGCATTCAACACAGAAAGGAGTAGCATAGAAGGATGAAAGAATTAAGTGATTTGGAATTGGCCAAAATCTTGATTAACCCAAAACGAAACAAAATTTTGGACTTAACGAAAAACGAAGCCTTAACGGTGAAGGAACTAGCGAAAAAATTAAATGAAAAACCATCGAGGCTATACTATCATGTCAAAAAGTTAGAGGAATACGGCTTATTAGAGGTTGCAGGCGAAAAGCAGGTCGGAAATTTAATTGAAAAATCCTATCGTAGAAATAACGACATCGATACAAATGTGATGCTGAATGAAAAAATGATGTCAGAAAGCAAATCAGAGCTCATGAAAGAATTAAAAAATACTGTTTATACAGGGCTCTCGTTATTGGAAAAAGAATTGGAGGAAAACAAGCAATTAAACCAATATCAACATCATGTGGAACTAAGCATCTCTTACCATCATATGACCGGAGAGGAATGGCTGCACACCCATCATCATCTCTTTCATCAGTTGGGAGGGAACAATCGGGAATTACCCTCTAAAGTGAAAGAAGCCTTAAAAGAAGAAGATCGTTTCAAACGAGGAAAGTATGTGTTTGTGTTGTTAAGTTACAAAATTGAGGACGAGGAATAACCGACTCATGGAATGACTGTGTTTGGCAAGTAAAAAATACACAATATGGCGGTGAATTTGTGCACAACCTTGCCAGTTCCCGTATTTTATCGGTTCTTTTTAGATAGAGCGTGCCGCAATCGATAACTTTCCCCCGTAAAGGTGAGAATATGGGCATGGTGCACCAATCGGTCAATGATGGCGGCCGTTAAACGCTTATCCCCAAATATGGTGTTCCATTGTCCAAATTCCAAGTTCGATGTGACAATAATGCTCGTCTGTTCGTAACACTCGGCAATTAAACTGAACAACAATTCTGCCCCATCTTTATGAAACGGAATAAATCCTAGTTCATCTAACTCACATTTCGCACCTTAACAGAGTCCAAACAAAGGATTTTTTATTTAGTTTTTCAGAATAACTTTTTGACCAACACGACGAGCGATGGCAATCCTTTTTTTACCATCGCTAGTCGTTCCGTATCACGTTACACGTAGATGCTCTCATCCATGCCCAATCCCTGCAGAATCCTTCGCTGGTCCGGGTTGAGGGGGCGATCGAGTGCGCGTTGGATGCGCCCGTCTGGCAGCTCCAGCAGGATGACGTTCACATATTGAAACAGCTGAAAAATCGCCTGTCCCGTTGGCCGTGTCAACTTGCGGCCTCCCGCGCCCTTTAACGGGTGTTCGGGTGTGATGAACTGGCGCACCCGGCGCTGAAAAACGCGGTAAATCGCTAGGGCCAACAGAAACAAATAGCCCAATGCGGCGACCCGTTCCGGTTTTTTGACGTAAATCTCATCTGTGAAAAACGGATCTTTCAAAAACGCGAAGTTCATTTCCACCGAGATTTGCCCTTTATACAGCTTCAAGATTTCTTGGGCATCCATGGGTTGGCCCTTCCATTCCTTCGGAACGGTCGTGACGAGAACAAACCGGGACGCTTTCCGTCTTGCCTGTTCCCATGTCGGTTGGTTGAATTCGACGTTTAGGTGAAGGGTGTACAGCGTCTCCGTCTCGGGCTCCGCCCCTTTTTTGGCCGTCCGCGCCGTTTTTTCGGACGCACGATCTCTTTGACCGCGGCGTTGACCCGATGAAACCGGGGGCGAAGGGACGCCTTGAGGGATGTCAAGGCTTGTTCGGCGTCTTCCCGGCAGGAGAAGGGATGGCGCTCCCAACGCTCTTGTTCCTCGCGAAGAAGCTCCGCTTCTTTCGCCCGCTCTTTTTCGAGCGTTTTTCCTTTGCGCTGGTCGAGCGCGCTCGATTCGACGACGATCAGCCGAACCGAGTGGCCTTCATAGGTCGAGGCCGTTTCCCATACCCGATGCGTGGCGCCGTTTCTCTCCGCTAGGGTAAAGGGTTTACTCCACGTGATGTGAGGCGAATCGGCCTCCGCGAGCGCCTGTTTCACGATCCGGAGCGATGAAGGGCCTCTGGTGATCAAAAAGGCGTTGGCGGCTTTCGTCTGCGCCAAGGTGTCTTTTGTCATCGCGGCGGAATCGGCCACGTAAATCCATTCGTCGTCGAGGTGGGCTTGCTTCAGCTGTTCATGGACACGGGACAGCACCTCGGGATTCCATGTTTTATCAGACAGGTTGCCGTCGTGCACATCGCCGTAAAACGGGATGCCATCCTCGTTGCCGACCAGTCCGAAGCCGATCTGTTTTTGCCAATGCTGATGGCGGTTGTAGCCATGTGTGATCTGCAGAGCCTCTAACGAGGCCGATTCATAGGCTCTGTAAACCGTCTTGTCTGTCGTATCGGCGTGAAAGGCTCGGAGGGAAAGGCCTTCTTTGTGATAAATGTGAATCAAGCAAGTGCTGATGACCTTGTGAATATCGGCCTCATACAAGCGGTCGAGATGACGGGCCAAGGCATCGTCGTTCAACCAGGAAGGATGGAGACCGGGACGAATGAGTTTCTCTAGATCGATCTCCTGAGCCCATCGTTCTAAGTGAACAAGGGCTTGCCGGCCGTCAAATAGATTGTAAAGGATGGCCTGAACGGCATCGCTGACTCGCGTTTGGCACTGTGGATCGACGGGCACAGGATGGTCAATCAAGTGGGGGAGGTCCAGTTTTTTGACTAGAACACTTATTATATTCAAATAATCATTACGATAGACCCCTTTGACTTTCACATTCATGAGAGAAAAACTCCTTTACGTTCCTTGTGTGTCAAGGATTCATTCGACATCGGAATGAAAAAATCCTCCCGATTTTCGTCGGGAGGGTGCGAAATGTGAGGCGGAACAAAAAAATCCTCTCGATTTTTGCCGAGAGGGTGCGAAATGTGAGTTCTCAAAAAGACTTTTCCAGACTTTTTGAGAACAAAATAAGCATTATCATTATTCTGACTACAAAGATCAAATTGTTTGACTACGAGCAACTACATCTCAGGTTTATAATTATATTCTTTTCTGTCAAATCAGCCACTTTTTTCCTCTTGATCAATTTCATTTATCTCACCTCCTTTCAGGCATAAAGATGACTAATCAAGGTGTGCGTATTTTCACGGAAAAGATCCATGGGCAACGTTTTGCCCTCCACCCGGGCATGAAAATGACCAATCCAAGCACGTGCATTTTCACGGAAAAGATCCATGAGCAATTTTTGCTCTCCACCCGGGCATGAAAATCCCCCTTTTCTTCCCATAATGAAGAATAGGCGCAAACAGTTCAACAGGACGT
>NZ_PIJG01000088.1:0-5188 GCF_002809955.1 Geobacillus sp. Manikaran-105 | reverse complement strand
ATGAATCCTTTGTCCCCGAAGTTATACGGGTGGGGAATTTGGGTCATCACGCTTTCGGCTGCGATTCGATCGTGGCAAGATGCTTCCGTCACCACATACTTTTTAACCATTCTTCCAATAGCTTGCTTCCGACTTCATAAGATAAATCATCTGCATCAATAGTAAAAATCTTGTAACCATATTTTTCATGATAATCATACTGATTTAATATTTTTTGAACTAATGTAGTATCTTGTTCATGATCTAAAAAAACCACCCACTTATTTTCGTTCTGAATTTTATATGCAACTGCTTCTATATAGGTGCAATTTGAATCTTTAACATTTGTAGTTTTTACAGAGCGATTGGATCGACTGTCGGGCGAGGCTGCGAAGCGGGTGATTGTTCGGTCACCGCCAGTCGAAAAGTGGATAAGCGACTTTTCCGTCAATGATATGTTAAACTTTTTCGTTGCATGTATATAAGTCAACATTGTTCTCATAATATCCTAAATGAAGATGCTGATTTGGATCAAATTTCACGTTGATCCACTCCCGTCTCTTAATGCACCAACCAAATTTTTCGATTCTGCATCCCTAAACTTGATTTGATTATAATATCCTTCCACAAAATTCAACGATGCTTCCCGCCTTTTGAATAACTTGCTACTAGCTTCTAGCACGATTAACCTGGAACATAACAAAGAGAGAGCTGCGCGGCATTCCACTCATATTCAAGGGACTAGCCAGAAAACATCAATAAAGCAGAACTTCTTGATAATGGCAAAAAAGAGAGCCGCATCATGTTCGTTTTGCCGACGGCTCTCTTTTTATGCAATCGATTCACCTCTTAAAATGGAAACATTGTCATGTGCCAAACTTATTTTTATCCTCTCAGCGAGGACATCCTTTTAAAAGAGCACCTTCATTTTACCATTGATTCCCTTAGGCAGCAAGGAGCGGTTTTGCCCCTCCCACGAACCCTGCAAAAAATAAATTGCTGTTATGTAAACTAGACGTATGGAACAAAATCGTCAAACGTCCAAACCATTGATATATCAACATCGCACTTTAGTTTGTGAAAGTAAAATAACGCTACACACCTATGGCCATTTTTGGCTGGTTTTGGACTGTGCAAAAATAAAAGGAAGACTTGTCCGCCTATTGCCAATATATGCTGGAATGATTGATGAAATATGATCCCCTGCATATATATCTTTTCCCTTTTTAATCAGCTCTAACATAAACGGCTAAGTAACGAAACTCTCCGTGTTTTTCATTGCTAATGGTTGAATAATGATGCCATTGCATTTTATACATCCCTTTTATGACAATCGGTTCTTCACGGTTTTTTGTCGTTCCTGCTGACGCATGTTCCAGCCATTTCAACTCCCCGGTGATGATCCGATTTTCATGGATGCGAAACTCGCAGTCCACCGTATTTGATCGCATCGGCTCAGTCCAGTACAAATGGTCATTCGTTAGCAGCACAACGATCCCGTAGACATTCCTTCTCCCCATAGTTATTCGCTCTAACTTTTCCACTTGCGCCAAAAAATCATAACGCCCTTGATCCTCAGCGCCGTGATGCTTCAATTCAATCGTTTGCGCGTTTTGTCTTATCGTGGCCCGAGCGAGCTTGTTCATTAAACAAATCGCGTATTGGCACCCACTTTCCGGTTCTTCAACCCACAAATCGATCAAATAATCATGAAAGTGTTTGTTCTCTTCGACGCGGAATTTTTCTTGAAGCTGAAATTTTAATGACTGTTTAAACGCTTCTTTTGAAGCAAAAAATGGATGCTTTTGCGATAGACGTTCCAATTCCTCGTGAATAGAAAACATCATTCTTCTCCTTCCTTTATCTATAGTTGCTGCCCGAGCGTCATGTTGCAAGTTCAGCCAATCGACTGCGTAAACTTACATTTCGGGTAATTATTGCAACCTTTGAATGTCCCGTATTTTCCTTTCCGAACGATCAGAACAACGCCACATTTCGGACAACGGTTTTGCTGTGTCTGTTGTTGCAGCTGTTCCTGCTTTGTCCGAATCGTCTGCACGTGCCGCTTTTTCATCTTTTTTCCTGCTGCTTGTTTTTAACAAGCACCCAGTCCGAGTTGTAAGAGCCCATCAGCGTATCAATTTTAAACCAGCTTATCCGCTTAACAAATAATTTTTTAAAATGTTCTTTCACATTCGAATCATCGCGACAACATGACAATTAATAGGCATCGTGTTCAAACATAGTATGGTGAATAGCGCAGATAAGCAAACTACAGAACTATCCATCCTTCATTTATAATACGTCTCGCAACATTTCTTATCCCATTATAACTAATTCTGCCATTACCAAAAAAAGGAGTGGAAAGCATCAAAATAGATCTTTCATTACCTAATGTAATTTTATAAAGTGTATATTGCTCATGGTTAAAATTCCACGTACTAACAGTTTCAATCGTTGAAGAGAAATAGTTTAGCATCATTTCAGTGAGCGTTTGATCATAAGATACAATGAGCTTTACATTTTGATTTTCAATGATTGTTTTACGAATAAGGGAAAGTCTGTTGTTGGCTACTTCATCATAATAATCATTCACAGAACTCCAAATATATAAGTTGAAACTTTGTTTTACATCCGGCAGAGCGCCCGCCGCATTCTATCAAAGTCGACTTGTATGAAGGGAAAACAGAATCGAACAATCGGAAAATCTTTATTGCAACTTATATAGATTCATAAGGTTCTATGCTTTTTTTGGATCGCTTAGGCAATGGCATCAATTCGCCAAGAAAATGATTGGAGCTTTCTCTCCCTAATTGCTTTGCATAAAAAATGTAATCGTTAATATTTTCAACAGTTGCATCCCTTCCTTCGAATTCCAAAATAAAAGCTGCTATATAGCGCCAAACATTAGGACCTGTCCATGATGATAATGGTATATTGTACAAATCTTCCCAAACATGCCGAAAATCCATTTGAAGATGAAACTTTGAGCGAATCTCTAAACTTTGTTCAAGCGTTTTCGTACGGTGTCTCCATATTTCCGCACCGCCTTCTTCAACCCCAAGAAACCAAACCGGGGCATTGACATTTCCGTAGCCAATCCAATTATACAAACATGAACGAACGAGTCTCTCAAAAGAAGTTGAAGTTTCCAGCCTTATTTCTTGCTGCTTCATTTCGTTACTGTCATGGTTCAAATTTGTATCGTGTTGTATCATTTCAGCACTTTTCCCCGACATAGACATCATGGCAATCTCAATTACTTCCCTTAACTGTTGCTCAGAAAAATCTGTAATTTTTATCCATCCTCGTGGATCAACATTATATCCTTTTTTCTTTATGATTTCACTATCCATATAATTGCCATTTACATATCCATTTCCCTTAGGGGATAATTCCCTAGCTAATACTTTCCCTCTTTGCAAGCTTTCTCGATAAACATAATTTACTCGATTATTGCTTATAGGCTTTTCTTGTAATTGCTTAAATGATCGAAAAATAGCTTTCTTATGCTCAAAGCTCAGCATGTTCATTCCTCTCCCCCTATATCTTTATACAATGCTTCTTGGCCAGTGCGATTCCCGATTCACGGGAAAAAAGCAGGGCTCGCTACATCTTCGCCGCAAGCAGTGTGAAATGGCAATTATACTCTATCGGCTTCTTTTTAAAACTTCCAAATAACCAAATCCTTTTGTTCTAGGCAGTTTTCTGCAATAAAAATCTTTACCGTTTTCTCTTTCGCCGTTTCTCCATTTATCCAACTCCGCTAGACGGAATATTGCCATCCGAATAGGCATTTCTATTTTGATCCCCACGCACCGCCCCTCCTCAGTCCGTCAACTGTTTTGATTTCCCTAATTCCAGTTTATCTGTCACAAACGCTTCAACTCATCAAACACCCTATCCTTAATGTTCGTTGATGTAATGGATAATAAGTCAATTTCCTTTGAAATAACTTCTTGAATTTTACCATATTTTTCCGAAGTTTTTTCATCATTTGGAACAGTTCTAAACACTCCATTTTCAAGTTCATGATCAGTAAAGTTATCACCATCATATAAAGGCCAATAGAAAAACCAATGTTCGGAAACGCTCGGCGGTTTATCCCAATGTTCAAGGGTTGAATACACGTATTTGCACAACGTCATTCGTGGTTCTTCTTTGAATGAGATTTCAACCGCATAGATTGGGTCGTTTTTCAACCCATTCCCCGACTGGCAAGGAGGCGCAGAATCTCTCTGATATAGCTTGATAAAAGATTGAATGAACCAGCCTTGATACTCGCGGTCCGATTTCCAGCGCAAAAATTGCGGGGTCACCGGAACAAATCCACATTCGACCGATTGGCGATCCAATTCCGCCAACAGTTTATCGACACTCTCGTACGTTTTTCGCACAACCTCAAAAGCATTTTTTATGTTCTCTCGTATACTAACGGAATTCATAATACCACTCCTTTTCAATACGATTGGCACTTAAATGAAAAAATTGTTCATCTGTATAAAAATGAAAGTAGGAGCAGTGGTCAACTAAAGGACAAGCAAGGATTTGAAAGTTTTGAAAACGATCAAATCCCTTTTTTCTCAATAAAGCAGTCAAATCTTTCAGCATTAACCTTTCAAACTCATTCAATGTTTCATTTTTTTGCACGTACACCAATTGATGGAACTCACATTTCGCACCCTCTCGACGAAAATCGGGAGGATTTTTTCGTTCCGATGTCGAATGAATCCTTGACACACAAGGAACGTAAAGGAGTTTTTCTCTTATGAACGTTCAAGTCAAAAAGGTCTATCGCAATTCTTATTTGAATATAATAAGTGCCCTATTCAAGAAACTGGGTCTGCCTCAATTGATTGACCATCTCGTGCCCGTCGATCCGCAGTGCCAAACGCGAGTCAGCGATGCCGTTCAGGCCATCCTCTACAATGTGTTTGACGGCCGGCAAGCCCTTGTTCACTTGGAACATTGGGCTCAGGAGGTCGATTGTGAGAAACTCATCCGTCCCGATCTCCATCCTTCCTGGTTGAACGACGATGCGTTGGCCCGTCATCTCGATCGCCTGTATGAGGCTGGCATTCACAACGTCATCAGCACTTGCTTGATTCATATTTATCGCAAAGAAGGCCTTTCCCTCCGAGCCTTCCACGCCGATACGACGGACAAGACCGTTTACGGCGCGTATGAATCGGCCTCGTTAGAGGCCTTA
>NZ_PIJG01000087.1:0-5388 GCF_002809955.1 Geobacillus sp. Manikaran-105 | reverse complement strand
AACGGGATGCGCGAGGAGTCCTTCTCCATAGCGATCAAGGCTCCCAGTACACATCCCGCCAGTACCATCAACTGCTGAAGGCTCATCATATCATTCCTAGTATGTCCAGAAGAGGAAACTGTTTAGACAATGCCTGCATGGAAAATTTTTTCGGGCATTTGAAATCGGAAATGGTGGACCTTCCCACCTTTGAAACGGAAGAGGAAATGATCGGGGCGATCGATCAGTACATGTATTTTTATAATTATGAACGGTGCCAGAAAAAACTAGACTACCTCAGCCCAGTGGAATACCGAATTGCCTAAGCAGCCTAGCAGACGAACGGCTGAGAATGTCTCCTTCTTCAGCTTGCCAACGATGAAGTGGAATGAAGGAGACGTTGTCAAGTGCTTTCCTTGACAACGTTTCCTCATTCCACTATCCTAACAAGCAGCTAAAGAAGGTGGGTATTTTTCACACTGTCTACTTGACAGGGATATGTTCACCAACGTGGATGGCCTTATCACATACTGACAAAGCTCCTGCACCATGGAATCAATTGAGCGGAAAGAAGGACCGGTTTCCCCAAATGCTCCTGACAGGCTATGATCAACGGTGTCTGCATCACCGTTGATGATGAAAAGATCCGGTCCCGAATCATACATCTTAAAATTTTAACGAAGTCTTTTGGCTTCTTGTAACTTTCTTTTCTGTTCCGCTACTTTCGTGCGCAAAAACCTTATCTTTCCCAAAGTGATGATGTTGAATATGGTGTAGCAAACAAGGCTTGCCGAATACTCGTTGTCCTCATTCATATCGTGAAAAAACTTCATGTAACTCCTCCTTGATCTCATCTTTCCCCTAAAGGGTGATGATTGAAAAAGCATTCTTCTAATAGATAAACCTTAATGGTTGAACTTCTCCAAAATCAATCGTACCAAGAAGCAGCGATTGTCACTAGCCTCCTCAAAGGATGATGCAATGTCCCTCCAAGGCAGGGATTCAAAAGGCTGCTGTCGAAAAGAGAAGGAATTGATTGAATGAGAGTCTTTCCATGCAAGCTCGGGTCCCAGATTCGTGCCACACCTAGGTTTCTATCATCTTTCCTATTGAACGAAAGAAACAGAAACGCTGGCGTCAACACAAGTCTTTGACCATCTGGCGCAAAACGAAAGGAGTGCTCGACGTGAATGTGCCGTTTGAAATTCGCCAAGCCACCATTCAAGACATCGAAGATCTGACTCGATTGCGCTTGGAATTTCTTAAGGAGTTAGGAAAAATACAGTCGGAACAAGAGGAAACGCTTGTCACAACCGCAACAAAACAATATTTAGAAGAAGCCCTTTCAAACCATGAATTTATTTCCTTTGTCGCTTTATCCAATCATCGCATAGTCAGTGTCAGTGGCATCGTCTTATTCAAACGGCCCCCTTCTTTGCAAAATCTAAAAGGACTCGAAGCGTATATACTGAACGTGTATACGATCCCTCCGTATCGGAGAAAAGGATTGGCCAGAACGCTGTTGGAACGTTGCATTGAGGAATGTAAAACAATCGGAGTCAAACGAATTTGGCTGCATGCCACGGAAGATGGGAAGCCGTTATATACAAAAATGGGATTTACCTTTAAAAACAGTGAAATGGAATTATTCATTTGAATGTAACCAAACATTATAGACGACTGCCGGAAGCGAGCTTGTGCTTGTCACACCAAGGTGTGGAAAGACCGAACACCGCTTCCCCCTACATGAACGCGGAAGCGGCGTTGTTTCGGGCGCCAGCAGTCGCTCCAATGTTTGGTAAAAGCCGCATCCAATTGCCTCTATAGACATGCTCAAGTAGCTCCTAACATAAAAAACATAGCTTCATATGGTCATCAATACTAAGGAGTGAATCAACGTGAAATTTGATCCCAATCAGCATCTTCATTTAGGATATTATGAGAACAATGTTGATGTAGAAGCAGTTGCCTATAAACTTGAGCATACAAATCAATGGGTAGTTTTTCTCGATCATGAACAGGATACTACAGTCGTGAAAAGAATATTAGATCAGTATGATCTCCATGAAAAATATGGTTACAAAATTTTCACAGTCGAAGCAGATGAGTTATCTTATGACGTCGGAAGTAAGCTACTGGAAGAATGGTTAAAAGCAAATAATATCATATAAGATCATGTTGCCATTTGGTTGAATGGTGATTGGGCCAAATTCGAACTGTATGACTCAATATCACTGTTGCATGATTCACAACGAAAAGTGAGGTCTGTACATGAAGACGGTTAGCCAAGAAATCCAAGAATTGTCCATTCAATCCTTAGAGTCCACTTTTCATAAGCTTTCCAATGCTTTTCAAAGCATGACAGAAAAAGGTGCAAACACCGCTCTTGTGGAAAAAAGACGAAACACAGTCAAAATTGGTTTAGAAAGCCTAAAAAATACTTGGTATGGGGAAGAGTTTTGCTATGACGAAGAAATCATATTGACTTCTAAAGATGTTCTACAAGGTCTCATTCCGCCGATCGAAACACAAATAGCCAAAGCAAAGGAAGGAAGTTCACAAAAAACATTAAATGAGCGTCGCTTAATGGCGTTAAAACTGGCCATCGAATCTTTGGAGAACCGTCTTACATAAGACGGTTTTTCAATTTTTTTATTGTTCCCGAATTGGGTGTGTGACATAAACAAGATGGAAGGAAAGCTTATTTATGATAGCATCCCGTTATGTTTACGCCATAATCAACTGAAATCAAGTACGTCGTTCATTCAATCACAGGAATCCCAGTATCGTTCCATTAATGAGACCGACCAAGCAGGCTGCCTTACTTCGCCTTTAGGTAAGAACTCCTTCATAACCGGTTTAATATCAATAATCGGCGTACCATCTATGGCATCTAATCCTCTTACTTTCAATGTCCGCCCTTGATGTTCTAACAATTCAACCGTTGTTAACCCTAATTTATTCGGTCGATGTTTGCCCCTTTGAGCAAAAATTCCGACCTTCGGATATTCTTTACGATTTCTTGGATGCCTTGCTCCATAGTGAATGGTGTCATCTGTCACTCGGTCAAAATAAAAAATAATATCTAAATGCGAAAACTCACTGATCCCTTGTAAAGCGGAATCATCGATTTCATCTGATAATTCAATTATTGAAATAACACTACCCCAATTATCATCCTCAACATCTTTGCGGTTATTTTTAACAAATGCGATTGGTGCAATTTTACTGGCAACTTTAGTTGCAACAATATATGTTACACCTGCTATTACCACTGCAGCAGATGCAGCAATTAAATGAGATCAAAGCGCTTCACCTATTACAACCCCAATTGGAGCTAGAAATGCCATCGACACATGAGCTTTATTGAGTTTACTACAAGTTTTCCGTTTGTTTCAGTATCTTTAAATACAGCAACAATTTTATCAGGAAGGATGGAGCCCGGAACGAATGAGTTTCTCCAGATCGATCTCCTGTGCCCAATGTTCCAAGTGAACGAGGGCTTGCCGGCCATCAAACACATTGTAGAGGATGGCCTGAACGGCATCACTGGGTCGAGTCTGGCATTGCGAATCGACGGGAACGAGATGGTCAATCAATTAGGGCAGGTCCAGTTCCTTAAATAGGGTACTTATGATATTCAAAATAAGAATTGCGATAGACCCCTTTGACTTCAACATCCATGAGAGCAAACTCCTTTACTTTCCTTGTGTGTCAAGAATTCATTCGACGATGGGCACAAAAAACCCTCCCGATTTTCGTCGGAAGGGTGCGAAATGTGAGTAATGAGGAATCGTATGAGGATAAAATAAAAAAGGATTCCCACATCTCGTAGGAATCCTTGATACATCCTATTTTCGATGCCGATGGTGGGAGTCGAACCCACACGGGGGGCTACCCCACACGATTTTGAGTCGTGCGCGTCTGCCAATTCCGCCACATCGGCGCGACATGTATTATTCTATCACATTACTTCATGTCTGTCAACACTTTTTATATTCATTAGATGGAGGCGGCACCCGGATTCGAACCGGGGGTAAAGGTTTTGCAGACCTCTGCCTTACCACTTGGCTATGCCGCCTTGATCGAGAGCGGAAGACGGGACTCGAACCCGCGACCCCCACCTTGGCAAGGTGGTGTTCTACCACTGAACTACTTCCGCATCATTGGCTGGGGTAGCTGGATTCGAACCAACGCATCACGGAGTCAAAGTCCGTTGCCTTACCGCTTGGCTATACCCCAACGCTGTAAAAGTGAAGGGCGACTAGTGGGAATCGAACCCACGCATGCCAGAGCCACAATCTGGTGCGTTAACCACTTCGCCATAGTCGCCATAATGATAATCAAAATGGCAGGGGCAGTAGGAATCGAACCCACACCGGAGGTTTTGGAGACCTCTGTTCTACCATTAAACTATGCCCCTTCAATCATGGTGGAGGGGGACGGATTCGAACCGCCGAACCCAAAGGGAGCGGATTTACAGTCCGCCGCGTTTAGCCACTTCGCTACCCCTCCAAAGAATGGTGCCGACTGCAGGACTTGAACCCGCAACCTACTGATTACGATTCAGTTGCTCTACCAATTGAGCTAAGTCGGCATAAAACAAATGCAAGAAGGTGGCTCATTGTTGTGCTCTGTGCCTCTTCCTCTACAAGCTGATTCGAGGAAGCAGGATGCGTCGAGGCAACTCGAAGCCGACTCGACGAAGCAAGTGCTCGTCTCTACCAATTGAGCTAAGTCGGCATAATTATGATATAAATCGTGGCTCATTGTTCATTTGTTGTGTCCCTTCCTCTACCAGCCAATTCGAAGAAGCTGGGTGCGTCGGGACAACTCGCAATCGATTCGATGAAGCGGATGCTCGTCTCTGCCAATAGAGCTAAATGGTGGCTCGGGACGGAATCGAACCGCCGACACAAGGATTTTCAGTCCTTTGCTCTACCGACTGAGCTACCGAGCCATATTAAGTTTTACGTTGCTTTGCTTGTACTGCACTGTGTCTCTTCYTCTRCAAGSTGATTCGAGGAAGSCAGATGCGTTGAGGCAACTCCGACTGAGCTGCTGAGCTGTCTCTTTTCATAATTTTGAAACAATGGCGGTCCCGACGGGACTCGAACCCGCGATCTCCTGCGTGACAGGCAGGCATGTTAACCACTACACTACGGGACCAATTTGGTTGCGGGGGCAGGATTTGAACCTGCGACCTTCGGGTTATGAGCCCGACGAGCTACCGGACTGCTCCACCCCGCGGCGATAGGAAATGATTCAGTTTCGATCATGCTCTGAGTAAATTTTTCGTTGCCCCTTCCTCTACTAACTGATTCGAGGAAGCCAGATGCGTCGGGGCAACTCGAAGCGGTTTCGAGGAAGCAAAGGCTTGTTGCTCCACCCCGCGGCGATAAGAATACA
>NZ_PIJG01000086.1:0-5248 GCF_002809955.1 Geobacillus sp. Manikaran-105 | reverse complement strand
GATGCAACCCCAAGTCAAGGAAGGAGGACGAAGTCCGTTTGCACTTCTGGGGAGTTGCAAGCCCCCACTTCAAGCGTTAGCGAAGTGGGGGTAGTTGACGTTGTTCCCCTTTCTTTGTTTGTACATACGTTTTGATTATACTCCCGCTTGTTTCGTTTTTGGAAACGAAATGCGCTGCAAAAAAAAGCGGCTTTGGACGCGAAAGAGAAATCGAAAAGGGGAGATTTCAGATGGAACAATGGGTGATCCGCGATGCGACGGCGGCCGATTTGCCGCACATCGTCCGCATTTACAACGAAACGATCCCAAGCCGAATGGTGACAGCGGATTTGGAACCGGTGTCGGTGGAAAGCCGAAAGGCGTGGTTTGAAGCGCATGATCCTCACCATCGGCCGCTTTGGGTGGTGGAAGATGGCGGCGATATTTGCGCCTGGCTCAGTTTCCAATCGTTTTACGGCCGCCCGGCGTACCGCCATACGGCGGAGGTGAGCATTTATATTGCCGAATCGCACCGCGGTCAAGGATTGGGGACGAAGTTGCTGAAGCAAGCGGTCGACAAGGCGCCAGCGCTTGAAATAAAGACGCTGCTCGGCTTTATTTTTGCGCATAATGAACCAAGTTTGCGGCTTTTCTCCCGCTTCGGATTTGAACGGTGGGGATATTTTCCGCGCGTGGCGGAACTGGATGGGGTGGAACGCGATTTGGTCATCGTCGGCAAACGGCTTGTATAGAATGGCGTCCGATGGGGCACGGATAATTATGACAATGCCAAGAAAGAGGGAATGACATGAACGTTATGCCGATTCGGCTGTTTACGATTCAAGACGGCGAAGGATTTGTCGCCGACGCCTTTCAATGCCCGGTGACCGGCAATTTGATTTATAAATCGTCCGGCACGCCGTCTGTCATCGCGTACACCGATCTCACAGACTGGCAAATTGCGCGCTTGGAGGAATACGGATTCCGCCGGCTCGAGGTGGCGTCCGGGCGAACGGCCGCCCACGAAGGCGGCATTGAAGAACTGCTCCCGAAACAATAGCAGCGGGTTGTCCTGCAGCCCGCACCAAAACAGCCTGTCCGCACCGGACAGGCTGTTTCATTGGCAGGGCGTCAAGATGCGGGCAGCCGGGCGTTTCGAGCTGCCATCGTCCGCCCGCACCGGTCATGTCCCCCGGCGGACGAACCAATAGAGCGCGGCCGCCGCCAGCAAACCAAGCAACGCATAAACAACGGGATGACCCGCGCGGTCTTTCGGCGCCGCCTCTTGATCGGAAGCAGACGGTTGATCGGCGGCCGGGCTGCCAGCGGGCTTCTCGTTTGCCGGCGTGTTGCCATCAGGCGGCTGGTCCGCCCCGTTTGGCGTTGGCTTTTCATCCGCCGCTCCCCTTCCGTACATGCCCGCCCCCGTCCGTTTCGCCTCGTTCAACGCGGCGCGGACACGGTCTTCGTATTTGTAATCGCCATAGTCATAAAAGTCTTCCACCAATCCCGCTTTGGCAATCTCCTCTTGCAGCAGGCGACCGTCCACCCACACCCAGGCGAGCAGCCGCTGGTATTTGTCGAACAACGTATTCCCGTCTGTTTCAAGCACAATATCCCCTTTTTGCAGGCGGGAGCACGTGAACTGGCTCGCTTCTTTTCCATATGGCTCGACTTCGATCGTGCTTTCCGGGGTGTCAATGAACAAAAAGCGGGTTGTATACACATGGCCGTTCACACGGAATTTGGCCGTGTCACCGTCCACGCACCCTACCAATGCCGCTTTGTATGTCCGGCCCAGTCGCAGCGAAGCATCGCCCTCTTTTCCCCCGAGCGCATGGCCGTCGAGGTCAATGCGGTCAGGAGTGAGGTTTCGCTTGCATCGTTCATTGCCGTTGTATTTCTGAATAAGTTGGACAAGCTCTTCTTTCGTTTTCGCCTGTTTCGCGAGCGCAGTCGGTTCATGCAGCAAGTACGTGCAGTCGCTGTTGCGAAAATGTCCGCCCAATTCATCTAGTTCGCCACGATGGGCGGCTGCATATATCGGGGCCATCATCACCAAACAAACGATCATGATCATCATTCGCTTCATCGTGATCCCCTCCCCGCGAAATCAGAAAACAAAAAACCCTTGCCACGCAAGGGTTTGACGGATGGAGCATACCGGGCTCGAACCGGTGACCTTCGCGCTGCCAGCACGACGCTCTCCCAACTGAGCTAATGCCCCAAACGATATGGATCATCTGTCCATGTTCCATTATATATAGTTTGTCGGCTGTTTGCAATCCTTTTTTCATCAGCCGCTTTCAATATCGACATGGACGACGGCGTCGATGGAGCGAATGACGTAGTAAAGTTCGGCGGTCGAGCGCTTTTGGTCAATGACGGCTCTTAGTTTCAGCAAATGTTCATTCTCTTCAACGTCTTTAATGCGCATCGTTTTAATGTTGATGTCCTGTTGTTTTAAATGGTCGATGACCTTTGTAATGTTTTTGGCGTCCGCCACGGTGATTTGCAACAGCACCTCTTTTTCGCGCAGCTGCTTCGGCCCGAAAAAGTTGATTAAAAATGGAATGAGTTCGACGCTGACAATGAGCAGCGCCACACCGAACGCCGATTCCCAATAAAAGCCCGCGCCAACCGCCACGCCAATCCCTGCCGCCCCCCAAATGATCGCGGCGGTCGTCAGCCCGGTAATGCTGTCGTTGCCGCGGCGCAAAATGACGCCCGCTCCCAGGAACCCAACCCCGGATACGATTTGCGCGGCAAGGCGGAGCGGGTCCATTGTGATATGGTCTTTAAGAGGAAAGACGTACGCCGATTCGATCGAAACGATCGTAAGCAGGCAACTGGAAATGGAAATGACAAGGCACGTTTTCAAGCCGACCGGTTTTCGCTTCAATTCCCGTTCCAACCCGATAATCAGCCCGAGGATGGCGGAAATCCCTAATTTGAGGAACGGATCAAACATCATTTTTTCTCACCTCGTTCATGGTATAATGAATGTAAAAAAATGTTGGTGAGGAGATGGAAACATGAAGCCGCCAAGCATAGCGAAATCGTATGCTGCGTTATTGATCGGCGCGCTTGCTGTGTCGACATCGGCCATTTTCGTCAAATGGTCGGAGGCGCCGTCGGCCGTTATCGCGTTTTACCGGCTTTTTTTCGCGGTCGTCATCATGACGCCGTTTTTTCTTCGCCATATCCGCGAACTGAAGCGTATTTCCCGACGCGACTGGTGGTTTTCGATTTGTTCCGGCGTGCTGCTTGCGTTTCATTTTATTCTTTGGTTTGAATCGCTCGACTATACTTCCGTCGCCAGCTCGGTCGTGCTTGTGACGCTGCAGCCGCTGTTCGCCTTTGCGGGCGGGGCGCTCTTTTTCCGTGAGCGGCTGACGGCGGGCGCGCTCGCAAGCGCTGTTTTGGCGATTGCGGGAAGCGTCTTGATCAGCTGGGGCGATTTTCGCGTCAGCGGCGAAGCGCTCTATGGGGACATGTTGGCGTTGGTGGCGTGCGCGATGGTGACGGCGTACTGGCTGTTCGGCCAAGAAGTGCGCCAACGGTTGTCGCTCATGACGTATACATATATCGTCTATGGCATCAGTGCGGCGGTGTTGTGGCTGTACGCGATGCTGTTTCGCCTTTCGCTGGCGGCGTATCAGCTGACGGATTGGCTTTGTTTTCTCGCCCTTGCCGTCATTCCAACGCTGCTCGGCCACTCGGTGATGAACTGGGCCGTCAAATGGGTGAGCGCCTCGACGGTGTCGATGGCGATTTTGTTTGAACCGGTCGGCGCTTCGGCGTTGGCGTACTGGCTGCTCGATGAACCGATCCGCCTGTTTCAATGGATCGGCGGCATTTTTATTTTAACAGGAATCGGGCTGTATTTGTGGGAGAAAAACGAAAAAGGCCCGCTAACGATACAAGAAAGCAGCGGACCCTAACGTCCCGGCGATCCATGGCAGACGGCCGAGCGGCAGGCGGAGTTCGTCGAAGCGGCGGGCGAATTGGGATAAATAAGCGAAGTTCATTTGTGTAATATGAGGAAGAAGATAGGCGGATTTCGTCGCCCACTGCTTCCGCCTCCGGTTGAGGGCGGCGATGATGCCGTCCGCTGTCTCGATGCCGATGCCGTGTCCGTAAAACAAGCCATCGCCCAAATAGATCGTGTTCTCCCCTTGCCATTGCGGTGTCAGCGGATCAACGTCCGGGTTTTTAAAATAAAGGCAGTCCCCGGGGAGAAAGTGTTCTCCCTTTTTCGTTTCGATACCGAGGTCTTTGTCCGTATGCCAGTCATACAGCAGCAAATTGGCAAACAAACGATTGAACGCCGACACGTCAATCCCTTCAAGCACCGCTTTATAAAAAACGATGACGATCGCCGTCGCGCACTCAAAGGCGTACAGTTCGCTGTTGACAAAAATATCATTGATGGCGTCCGATGGAAGAACGTCTGGCCGAAGCTGAAACCCCCCGCGCTCATCCCGCAGCCAGAACTGGCTGTTGCAGCGCGAAAAACGGAAAATGGCAAACTGCGCCCGGCTTTTCGCCAAGTCCACCGAGGCTTGAACGATCTGGCTGCGAAGCTTGATTTCAAACAGCAGTTGCTGTTCGTTCGGATACGTATATAGTTCAGGGGAAGACACAAGGGCGTGCAAAATGCGCTGTTCATTCGGCGGAAGCGAGGACGAGCCGGAAACGTGAAAACCGGACGGAGATGACAAGATGCGAATCAACGCCAAGATGCCTCCTTCAAGAAAGTAAAAATCAAGTAAGTGATGATATATTATTGAAATGTATGCGCCCGCCGCTCCGCATATTCGTCTGTCTTAGGCGGACAAGTTGCCAAGGCAGCGGGCGCCGTATTCCAACATGATATAAAGGAAGAAGGGGGCAGCAGCGTCGCAAAAAAAAATAAAAAAGGTATTGCATTTTTATTTTTGAGGTGATATATTAAATAGCGTCGCTGCTAGAACGAACAGTTCGGACGCGACGGACAAGAAAAACAGTTGACAACGAAAAGATGTTATGTTAATATAAAGAAGCTGCTTGCGAGAGACAACGAGTTGATGAGGAAGTGAAATTCCTTGCATCCAAGCAGCGCGATCGTTCCTTGAAAACTGAACGAAACGAAGCGCGTGCGCCATGACCATTGGTTTTGGCGCTGAACAAGCCAATCAACTTTCTTTGGAGAGTTTGATCCTGGCTCAGGACGAACGCTGGCGGCGTGCCTAATACATGCAAGTCGAGCGGACCGAACGAGGGCTTG
>NZ_PIJG01000085.1:0-5726 GCF_002809955.1 Geobacillus sp. Manikaran-105 | reverse complement strand
AAGCTCATCGAAGCCTGTCTGAAACAGGGATTCCATGTCATCGCGATGCTCAAGACGAACCGGATTCTCTACCCGAAAGGCATCGCCATCCAAGCCAAGCAGTTYGCCCGCTATATCGAGTCCAAAGACACCCGCCTCGTCACGGTGGGGCAGGAGCGTTATCGCGTGTATCGCTATGAGGGGGCCATCCATGGCCTCGATGACGCGGTGGTGCTGCTGGCTTGGAAGGCGGATCAGCCGRTGRCGCCGGAACATCTTCATTGCATCTTGAGCACCGACCGGGAACTCGGGGACGAAGACATCTTGCGTTACTACGCCCRGCGCTGGACGATCGAGTGCTTTTTCCGGCAGGCGAAAGATCAACTGAAGCTGGATGGATACCGCGTTCGCCACATTCGGGCGGTGAAACGGTATTGGGCGGTGGTGCTGTTGTACAGCATCGCCGAATCCCGACAAAACCTCTCCACCGGGCTGGAGCTTCTTCGGTCGCGGAAAGACCACAGCGTCGTCGAGTTCATTTATGACGCTGCGAAGCAAGAGATTCCCAATGATGTGATCAAAAAACAGCTCCGTATCGCGTAAGGGGGACCCTGTTTGTCTCTTAAAGCATGGAAATTATTGTAATGAAAAATGCTCATCTACAGTTAAAATTTTTTACAAATCATCTCTTTCTATTGCATAATTTTACCCATTCAACTAAAATAGATAATGCAACCGGTTGCATTGAAGTTGATGAATTTGTTTGAAAATCACACAAGAAAATGTATTCACTTTCAACTAACCCCCTACCATTTAGAAGGGAGAGAGAAAAAATAAAAAAAATGAAATTGACATCATTCGATTTTTGGCAAAAGTTCGGGAAAGCATTGATGGTCGTTGTTGCTGTCATGCCTGCAGCCGGTTTGATGATTTCATTAGGAAAATTAATTGGCATGATGAGCGGAGATGTTTCATTCGTGCAATCGATTGCACGGATTATGGAGGATATCGGTTGGGCGATCATTGTCAATCTCCATATTTTATTTGCGGTCGCAATCGGGGGCTCTTGGGCAAAAGAGCGTGCAGGCGGAGCTTTTGCGGCACTTATTGCATTTATTTTAATTAACCGTATCACAGGAGCGATTTTTGGCGTCAATAATGCCATGTTGCAAGACCCAGAAGCAACTGTCGTCACCATTACTGGAAGCAAACTAATTGTTAAAGATTACTTTATCTCTGTTCTTGGAGCTCCGGCATTAAACATGGGGGTTTTTGTAGGAATCATTTCAGGATTTTTAGGAGCTTCCTTATATAATAAATATTATAACTTTGATCGTCTTCCAAAATCTCTTAATTTCTTTAATGGGAAAAGATTTGTTCCATTTGTTGTGATCGCTGGTTCAGTTATCACAGCGCTTATTTTATCGATCGTATGGCCGTCTGTTCAAAGCTTATTAAACGGATTTGGACGTTGGATCGCTACGTCTAAAGATACAGCGCCAATCATTGCACCTTTTATTTTCGGTACGTTGGAGCGTCTCTTATTGCCATTTGGCTTACATCATATGTTAACAGTGCCAGTGAACTATACAGAGCTCGGTGGAACCTATACGATTTTAACCGGTTCAAAAGCAGGACAAATCGTTGCTGGTCAAGATCCTTTATGGCTTGCATGGATCACCGATTTAAACAACCTGTTAGCTTCTGGAGACACAAAAACATACCATCATTTGCTTGAAACCGTTCATCCAGCACGATTTAAAGTTGGACAAGTGATTACATCGACCGCTTCTCTCATCGGTGTTGCATTAGCTATGTATATCAATGTTGATAAAGACAAGCGCGAAAAATATAAATCCATGTTTTTCTCTGCAGCATTAGCCGTATTTTTGACAGGCGTGACAGAACCGATCGAATTCATGTTTATGTTTGTCGCACCCGTTTTATATATTGTGTATGCGATTACAACTGGTTTAGCGTTTGCCCTTGCCGATCTAATCCATTTACGTATTCACGCATTTGGCTTTATTGAATTTTTAACAAGAACACCAATGATCATTAAAGCAGGACTTGTAAAAGATTTGGTGAACTTCGCTATTTCTTGCCTTGCATTTTTCGGCATCAGCTTTGTTGTATCCAATGCACTGATTAAAAAACTGAACTTGCCAACACCGGGTCGAAACGGAAACTATATAGAAGCAGAAGAGCCAGCTCAATCTCAATCAAAAAATACAACCAATGACGATTCTTTAGCCGCTCATATTATTGAATTACTCGGCGGCAAAGATAACATTGAGGATGTCGATGCGTGCATGACACGTTTACGTGTAACGGTAAAAGATATTCATAAAGTGGCTTCTGAACAAGAGTGGAAAACAGCAGGAGCACTCGGATTAATTTTAAAAGATAAAGGCGTTCAAGCCATTTATGGACCAAAAGCAGATGTTTTAAAATCCAATATTCAAGATCTTTTAGGGGTTTAAGCCATGAAATTACTAACATTAAATTGCCACTCATGGCAAGAGGAAAATCAATTGCAAAAAATTAAGTATTTAGCTGAAATCATAAACGAAAAAAAATACGATGTCATCGCTTTGCAAGAAGTAAGCCAATCGATTGAAGCTCCATACATCTATGAAAACATAAAAGAAGATAACTTTGCATTCATTTTATTAAAAAATCTTGAGCAACTCGGTTGTCGTGATTATTCTCTCGTTTGGGATTTTGCTCATATCGGCTATGAGAAATATGAAGAAGGATTAGCCATTTTAACAAAACATCCTATTATAAAGAAACATTCTTTCTATGTTTCTAAAAATCAGAATCCTTTATTTTGGAAAACTCGCAAAATCGTTGGGGCAACCATTCGTTGGCATGGACGCCCTCTCTCGTTTTATTCTTGTCATCTTGGTTGGTGGCATGATGAAGAAGAACCTTTCGGCGATCAGTTTGATACACTTCTTAAAAAAATTGAATATGAAGACGCTTTCTTCCTCATGGGCGATTTTAATAACGACGCCCACATTCGTGGAGAGGGCTATGATTACATGATGAGTAGAGGGCTTTATGACACATACGTACTAGCAAAAGAGAAGGATAGCGGTACTACGGTTCAAGGGAAAATTGATGGTTGGAATGAAAACGAAAAAAACTTACGCATTGATTTGATTCTATCAAACAAGCTTTTACACGTAAAATACTCTAAAACCATTTTTAACGGCCAAAATGGCCATGTCATTTCCGACCATTTCGGAGTAGAGGTAGAAATTGAAGACGGACTCGCCTAGTTGTGTCCGTCTTTTTCTTTTTCTTTTACAAGATCGACGAGCTTTGCACCCGTCATCTTCTGCAAATCATCGACGCACAGTTCGATTTGCATGCCAATCTTTCCTGCGCTGACAATGATTTTTTTAAGTTGAAGAGCCGTTTCATCAATAAACGTGCCATATTGCTTCTTCATTCCAATCGGTGAACATCCGCCGCGAACATAGCCTGTGTGCTTTTCAATCTCATGAACAGGAAGAAGCTCTACTTTTTTCTCTTGTGCCGCTTTCGCTGCTTTTTTCAAATCAAGTTCCGCCTCTACAGGAATGACAAATACGTAAATCGTTCCGCTGCTTCCTTTCGTCACTAACGTTTTATAGACAGTTTTTGGGTCTTTTCCGATTTTTTTCGCTACGGATACCCCATCGATTTTTCCATCGTTGTTTTCATATGTCCGCACATCATATAAGATGCCTTCTCGGTCTAATAGACGCATCGCGTTCGTTTTTGCTTGTTTCATCTCATTTCCCCTGCCTATTAAGTAGCTTCATGTTTAGTTTACCTTGAACCGCTTTTCTTAACAACTTTTACGGACCAAGGGAAGCGAAGAAGTCTTTGATCATGATAAAAAGGGACATCCCCGCGGGACATCCCTGTTTCTTCATTCAACTCCTTTATATGCTTGGCGATAAATTTCGGCTAAATCGCTGACTAACGGCAATTTAGGGTTTGCGGTTGTACATTGATCTTCGAACGCAAGCTCTGCCAATTGATCGACTTTGCTTTCGAATTCTTCTTTGCTGACGCCTGTTGCCGCGATGCTTAATGGCATATCGAGTTCTTTTGCAAGCTTGATAATCGCTTGAATGAGGCTTTCGACTCCTTCTTCCGTTGTGCGTGCTGGCAATCCTAAAATGCGTGCGATTTCCGCATAGCGTTTATCCGCGATAAAATGTTCATATTTAGGGAACGCTACAAATTTCTTCGGTTTTGTCGCGTTATAACGAATGACGTGCGGCATTAAAATCGTGTTCGCACGTCCGTGCGGAATATGGAATTCTGCGCCAAGTTTATGCGCTAAACTATGGTTAATGCCTAAAAATGCGTTCGCGAATGCCATACCGGCAATCGTTGATGCGTTATGCATTTTTTCGCGCGCCACTTCATCGTTGCCGTTTTTGTATGCGCGTGGCAAGTATTCAAAGACGAGTTGAATGGCTTTTAGTGCTAATCCGTCTGTGTAGTCGTTTGCCATGTTCGATACGTACGCTTCAATCGCATGTGTTAATACGTCCATACCTGTATCCGCTGTAATATGTTTTGGCATCGTCATGACGAATTGTGGGTCAACGATGGCGACATCTGGTGTTAACTCGTAGTCAGCAAGCGGATATTTGACGTTATTTTTCTTATCTGTAATGACCGCAAACGATGTCACTTCTGAACCTGTACCAGATGTTGTTGGAATCGCGACAAATTGCGCTTTTTGACCGAGTTTTGGATATTTAAATACGCGTTTACGAATATCTAAAAACTTTTGTTTTAAGCCATTAAAGTCGGTATTTGGATGTTCATAGAACAGCCACATCGCTTTCGCCGCGTCCATCGCCGAACCACCGCCGAGCGCGATGATGACGTCTAGCTGGAACGCATGCATCATGTCGGCACCTTTCATCACTGTTTCAATTGATGGATCTGGTTCAACTTCTGAGAAAATTTCGCAATGCACATAATCTGGACGTTTACGCAAATAGTATAACACTTTATCGACATAGCCGAGCTTCACCATACCTGGGTCTGTAACGATAAAGGCACGTGAGATGTTTGGCATTTTCGCTAAATATTGTGTCGCATGTTTTTCAAAATAAATTTTTGGTGGAACTTTAAACCATTGCATGTTTACATTCCTTCTCGCTAATTTTTTGGGTCTTCACCATTTTCTGTGATTTTCACTCAATCCCAGAAACATGTTAGCTGGATGAAATAGGTTCATCAGTCAGGATCCTTCTTCCGCATACAGACCACGAAGTTGGTAGAATGGAAACAGCCAAGTGCTTTCCTTGACGGGTTCCATTCTACCAACTATCATACCGATAGCGGAAGAAGGGAGTGCTTAAGCAGCCTGACTGCCTGTAGTGTTCCCTGTACACTCCAGAAATACACGCGAACGAAACCGTTCTAGATTTCGATAGCCATATGCCCGGCGTTTGATGTTTTTGATCTTGTGATTCGTCCCCTCGATTCGGGCATTCGTATATGGGCACAAAAAGTAGGAAAGAATAGGCTCCTTCCACCTTTCAAGCGTGTTGGCTGCTTCCTGAAAAGAAGCAAAAGGGCTCTGTTTGGCTAACTGAATCCATTTTTCCAAGCGTTCCTTTGCTTCATTATATCCATCGGTTCGGTAAAAATCCCGAAACAACTCTTTCAGATAATAAGCAATGGAAAGTACCGGATACTCCTCCAAGATATTGTCCAATCGAAGC
>NZ_PIJG01000084.1:0-5401 GCF_002809955.1 Geobacillus sp. Manikaran-105 | reverse complement strand
TTCTCCTTTCGAATGGCAGGTCGCACTTTCATTCTACAGGAGATCCGCCAGCAAGGGCTATTTTTATGCTTGCTCAAGTTTATCTAGCACCACGGGTTTTTTATAATCTACCTATGAATTTTAGTCATCATTCAGTGAATGCTGCACTTCTGCTTAACTTATTTATTTTGTCAAGTTGCTCATATAACCACCGAACAAAGTTTTTACCCTCTGATCCCAGCTCTTCCTTACCCTCTCGAATTAACTGATCACCTAAATAGAAACCTTTATCAAGCGCTTGAAACAAATGTTTATATAATGTGGCTTTTTCGTTCTCTTTTCGCAGCTCAGGAGAGAGAAACTCATGCTTCCTAATAGTTTGTAAATAGTACAATCCTAGATAAGTGTATACATGAAAAGCGGCTAAAACACGGTCCACCGGCCAATAGGTATCCCGCCAAGTGATATATATAGGACGTGACGTTTGAGCTGAATATCCTGGCCTTAATATAGGTTTGATTAGTAATAGGTCGGCATATTTTTTGTGTAAGGATTCGTGAAGTATAGCCTCAGCAGTCTTAATAGGATTATCTACAACTAAACGTGAGAGGAATATAGTACTTGGAATGTCGTTGGTAGAAGCACTTTCAAATAAGTTTTCACGATTACCTAGTGTATCTACGATTGCGATCATTTGAACATGGGGTAAGACATTCTTTGATAAATCAGGCAATAATAAGGTTAAAAGTTCAAAGCTATATTGTAAAGTTTTTTGTGTCTTTTCATCAGGCATGACCAATATTGGTTCAGGGTCAGTCCCTGCTGCTAGTTCGTTTTGAAAGAGTGTTTTGAAATGTTTTTCAATAATATCATTGTTGGATTCATTAATAAACCAAATCCAAGGTGACGAATCAGTACTTCCAAGGTAAATAATTTTTTCCATTCGACTTTTTAAAGGACCTATTTGTTTGCCTTCATCCAGTATTGAGATTGTGTAATCTAATATTTTATTATAAAGTCTAATTTTCTCAGTCTTACCTTTTTTCAAAAGGCCAAAAGCTTTATTTAGCACATCTCTCATTACTGGATCTTGAATAACCCTGTGTGTGATTGTACGTTCGGATTTTTGAAACCGATCATACAGCCTTCTAAAGTCACTATTTTCTTCAGCTAACAACTCTGTAATAAATGTATAGGTGTGAAAGACTAAATCGTTTATAAATGTATATTTACAATACAAAGGATGAAGAGACATTTCTTTTTCCACTTGGAACACGTAGTTCTCGTTCATAATATTTTACTCCTTATCTGTTTCTTTTTGATTTTTTAAGGTATACAAATCCTGATTCAGCAAGTTGAAAGAGAACATTTTTTATTTCCTTTAAAGGCAGATGATCTAGTCCTACAAACTGTAATTTATCGTTTTGTATAAGGCTAAATCCTTCAGAACATAAACTCCATAAAGCGTAAGCCTCTAAATTCATCGTAACGCTTTTCCCTGTAATTGTACTGATTAATATTGCTTGTTGCTCCTCCTCAATAAATTCCTCATAGACCCCTTTTTCTTGATAGAAGATCAGTTCTTCACTATCAATATCCTCAACAGAAACAGGTATCTTATTGCATATGAGCAGTTCAAAACGCAGTAACATTTCCAACAATTCTTGAGACTGTCTTTTGGTCCATTTCAGTGTTTTGGCGAGTATATCTCTTTGCTCTTTGAAGGGGGTTGGGTTTTTTAACCAATGCTCCCATTTATATAATGAACCTGGAATTTCAACTAAGTAATCTCGGTTCGATTTGTAAAGCAATGTACACTTTTTAGGTTTTTGGTCAACAAATGAGTAATTTGATTGAAGGACGGTGACATCATCTTCCAGCCATGTATATTGATTGTCAATCGATTCAATAAATAATTTTGGTTTGCAGGTCAAGGGTTTGGGAAGACCGGTATCATAACAAGCACGCAAAAACATTTCCTCTTCTACTTCGCGTGAGGATGAACGATGAAACCAATTTGCATCTCGTCTTGGTCGATAAGGGCTTCGTCTAGCAGTTGCTTCCATTAGTTCGGATGTTTCAGTCTCGCTTATTCCTTCTCTGGTGATGTAATTAGTGCTTAAAGCGAGATCCTCATCATCTTTTGGTGGAATAATTTCGATTCCAAATTTATCCGGATTTAGACCGATAGGAGAATTCAAATCAAGAACAAAGGGGCTAGCTCCCCATGTTGAATAAGGAACACCGTACTGTTCATCAGATTTCCTCATAATTTCTTCGGCAAAGAAAATGGTTCTTGTTGTTTCTTGTTTATTCTCCCCTGGAAATCCAAGAATTACAAAAAGATGTACAGGAATACCTGATTCCAAAAATGCATGTAGATTCTTAGGGATATAATCAACTCTAGTTTCTTTGTTCATCAAATCCAAAATACGCTGGTTAAATGATTCTAGTCCAAAGTTCATTCTACGGCACCCAGACTGATATAAGCGATTTGAAATTTTCTCATTTAAACCCGGAGCAAATCTCGTCTCTCCGTACCAGAACAATTTACTGTCGCGTTTAATTAATTCATCGCTAACACCTTGAAGAGTGGGCAGAGTTAGTAGCTCATCCACAAACATAAAATGCCTGGAACCATGTTTTTCTTTTTGGTATTCCATCTCATCGACTATTCTTTCGGGATTGCGCATACGAAATCTGTTACTAGCAAAAGGAATGGAGCAAAATGCACAATTAAAAATGCAGCTCCTTGATGCATAAGTCGGCAGAACAGGACCAGGAGCAAAATATTTTTCTAAAGGGTAGTCAGAGAAGTCGGCAAACGGTACTTCATCCAGCTGGACATCCTGAGGTGGAGTATGATGTAATTTATCTCCTTTCTTATATACATGTCCTGGTATAGATTCAACTCCACCATTGAATAAAGATTGGCAAAGCTTCGGAAGAGATTCTTCTCCCTCATATAGAATAAAGGAATCAATAAGCTGGCATAACGGATGAGGCTCCTTCCATTTATGAACAATCCGAGTTGTATAATTGCCTCCCATGGTAATGTGAATATCTGGACGAATTTCTTTGATCAATTTGGCGATTGTAATTGCTGCAACCAATTGGGTATCTGCAGAAACAGAAATTCCTACTAATCCTAGATTTGGGTCCTCTAAGTGAGGAGGAAGCATTTTTTGAAACAGCCATCGATAAATATTTTTTTCAGGATCATCTGCCGCTTTAAGTACTGCTTGGCTTGAACGAGCCGAATAGTATAAATCATTGGCAAACAAATCAAATTTCAATCCCGGAAACGATGCAGAGATAAAATGAAGTGCGTTGCGTAGAGTGATTTTGGCTTTCAGAAACTCTTCGTGATTTTGAAGACCAGAGAATGACCGCAATGTTTGCTTAGCATTGTCAATATTTTTTATCGTTTCAGGGTAAATTAGCCTAGCTCTTTCAAGTTCTGGGAGTAAATTGGAGTCGGAATCACGATACCTCTTTTCGAACAAGCTTTCAAGTGATAGTAGTCCTTTCCTTGATACAAGCCAGTCTACTGATTCAATACTTAAATCCAAGCATCTGACATCCCATCCTCGTGCCTTTAAAGATCCTGCAAGTAAGGGAATAGCCAGATGTGGTGCATATGTATTCCATAACGGAGGGTTGATTAGTAATATTTTGGGTTTACTCATAACCTAACCACAACTCCTTGTTAAGAAAGAACATCCAGGAGTAAAACCCCTGGATATTCTCAGTCAAAGTCTCAATCAGTTCTCTTTTAATTCGGGGTTCAGTTTTTTTCTCATAGCCGGAGGTAACGCGTACTGAACACCTGTGCGAATCTCAGGTTCGATTTTATTAATATAAGGTGGATCTACCATGTTTTTCTCACGAATGAGCTTTCCCAACTTCAAGATTCGCTCGTTGTTGCTCATCCTTTTCACCTCCTTTCAAAGTTTCACAAATAACAATTTCCGCATCGAGTAACATATTTAGGCTTTCTTCCAATTCCTTTAAGGTCACAGATGAATCGGAAGGAACAATTTCTTGATAAAGTTTAGTTATCTCATCGTAGGTTCTGTTATCACATAACTCGAATATTAACCATGCAGTAGGATTCAGATAGTGAATATTGGGTTTGTGAGGAGTATATATTAGAATTGTATTCCATTCCTCAACAGCCCTCGTACGGAGATTTGGGTGTTTCTTGTAGTATCCATTCGGGCAACTCACGAAGATCAACTCCTTTGTTTGTATTCACGCAGTATGGATCGGGTGCATCCCACCGTCCTGTGAAAGCATATGCCGTTGAACGGCAACCACCACGAGATCCTTGAGATTCATTGCAGTCTTGGCAATAATCAACTACATTTCCAGACCTTAATCTTTTGTAAAGCGGATCATCCCAAGTTTCCAAAAAAGACATTTTTCGGATATTACCGAAGTTGACATATTCTCTTAGATATGGACAGCCGATAGAATCTCCTTTGTAATTTACAGTTGCCATTTGCCAACAACAGTTTCCGTCATTAGGATGCCAAGATTGCATGATTGTTACATTATTAGGTACCCTGACACTCTGGATGGCTTCCATCATCTCATCAAGTGATAAGGAAAGTTCATTCCAATTGTGTTTTGCTCGTCCCAAAGGGTAAAGTCGAAGAAATCCCACTCGGTTAACCCCTAATTCCGCAGCTAAATCGACATATTGTTGGAGCTCGTTCGCATTTTTACGGTTGAGAATTAGACACATTAAGGTCGGGACCCCATGTTTCACCATGTATTTGATTCCTTTTACAGCACGTTGGTAGCTCCCTTTTACCCCGACCAAATCATCATGTGTATCCTCGGTAGCTCCCATTAAATCTACACAGACGGTCCCAACACCAATTCGTTTAAATTCCTTAGCTATTTTTTCGGTGATCAATGTTCCGTTTGTACGAACCCAAGTTAACATTTTTGGACAACAATACTCCAAAATTTCTAAAAAGTCAGGCCTATGTAAAACTTCTCCACCCTCAAAAAAGACTTGAATAACTTCATTCTTTACCAACTCATCGATAAAATCTAGCCACTCTTCTTTTGTAAGTTCTTGACTAGACGGACTTTTTGTACAATTCCCATAACAATGTTTGCACTCCAAATTACAAGTATTTGTTATTTGGATTGTTAACTTTATTGGCTTATTAAGAACAAGTTGCAATTCCTGATCACCTCATTTTTTGTTATATTTGTAATTTATTTGGTTCATCACCAAAATATGTACTTGATTTTTATGTTAAAATGTGATAGAGGTCTCTAGACGGACACGCAAAGTAAAACGCTGGATATTTCGATACCCATATCCTCGCCTTTTGATCAATTTTATTTTGTTGTTGATTCCTTCCATTGGACCATTTGAGTAAGAAAAAACGATGCAAGAAAG
>NZ_PIJG01000083.1:0-5551 GCF_002809955.1 Geobacillus sp. Manikaran-105 | reverse complement strand
CTCCCTTACCCCTGATCAGCGAAGGATTCTGCAGGGATTGGGCATGGATGAGAGCATCTACGTGTAACGTGATACGGAACGACCAGCGATGGTAAAAAAAGGATCGCCATCGCTCGTTGTGTTGGTCAAAAAGTTATTCTGAAAAACTAAATAAAAAATCCTTTGTTTTGACCTTGTTAGGGTGCGAAATGTGAGATGGAACACTTCTTGCCACGATAAATATCCGAAATGAACACCGCTTGGCAGTTTTCTGTCTTCCATCACCTTTTTAGCAATCATATTCACTTCTGGTTCCGTTCCTAATAAGAGCAAAAACTTTGGCGTCTGTCCTTTACCCTTTAATAAATCACTCGCTTCTCGCTCCAATTGATCGTCTGATGATAAAGGACTATGGTATTTCACTTCGATTCCTATGATCAAATGATCCAATTCCAGTAAAACATCGATTTCACTTCTTTCTCCCTTGACCCAAAACTTAACCTTATCCCCTATAAACTCGTCTTTTTGCATCTCCAAACCATTTATGAACACCGTTTGATCAGTTTGAGAAAAAAATACGGCCTTGCTGAAAATCGGCTGAATCCCTTTGTGAAAAGGGAGATAACGCAACGTGCCAAATACGTTCGCTGTCAGCTGATCCTCAAGCCGCTCGCTTAAATTTGAACCGTCTGATGATATTTTTCCATGTATTTCCGCTAACAAACTTTCTCCCCCCTGTCTGTGCCCATACATTCGACAAGTGACAGGATCCGCGTGCAACGAAGCTTCTCCTGTCGCACTCTAATTTTTTAATTGCTTCTCATAACACTTCTTCATCACAACAGATAAATCCGGGTTAATCAAGTCTTGCCCGAGACGTTTTCGTTCCTGACACAGCTTTTCTTCGATAGGTGACAACAGACACTAAAACTATTTCTCTCAACTATATACGTCCCCAACATGAACGGCTACATATCGGAACTCGCCATGTTTATCTTGGTTGATAGTAGAATAATGATGCCATTTCAATTGATATCTCCCTTTAATAAAGATCGGCGCATCACGGTTTTCTTTCGTCCCTGCTGATGCACGTTCCTGCCATTTTAACTCCCCGGTGATGATCCGGTTTTCATGAATGCGAAACTCGCAGTCCACCGTATTTGGTCGCATCGGCTCGGTCCAATACAAATGGTCATTCGTTAGCAGCACAACGATCCCGTATACATTCCTTCTCCCCATTGTTATTCGTTCTAACTTTTCCACTTGCGCCAAAAAATCATAACGACCCTGATCCTGAGCACCGTGGTGCTTCAATTCAATCGTTTGCCCGTTTTGCTTTATCGTGACCCGAGCGAGCTTGTTCATTAAACAAATCGCGTATTGGCGCCCACTTTCCGGTTCTTCCACCCACAAATCGATCAGATAATCATGAAAGCGTTTGTTCTCCTCGACGCGGAATTTTTCTTGAAGCTGAAATTTTAATGACTGTTTAAACGCTTCTTTTGAAGCAAAAAATCGATACTTTTGCGATAGGCGTTCCAATTCCTCGTGAATAGAAAACATCATTTTCCTCCTTCCCTTATCTATAGTTGCTGCCCAAACGGCCGTGTTGCAAGTTCAGCCAATCGACTGCGTAAACTTGCATTTCGGATAATTATTGCAACCTTTAAATGTTCCGTATTTCCCTTTCCGAACGATTAGAACACCGCCACATTTTGGACAACGGTTTTGCTGTATATGTTGTTCCGTCTGCTTTTGCTTCGTTCGAATCGTTTGCACGTGCCGCTTTTTCATTTCTTTTTCTTGTGTCTTATCTTTGGCAAGCACTGTTTCTAATTTTTGAGCTAAACGTTCCTTTGTTTCCCTATCGATCACTTTTGTTTGATGTTGCCCGAGCACTTGTTTCAATTGTTTCGGATAAACCACATAAGCATGGGCAAAATGAGCATTTGATTTAAACTTTGCCCGCGTCAAAAACACGACAACCGAGTGAATCGGAATATGCGCAAACTCCTCCCCAAGCCAGTCTCTTAACGCCTTGATATGCCCTTTGTTCTGCAAAATAGGATTAGGAAATTTTTCTTTTCGTTTATAAATGACTTGCGTCCAATATTTTGACGTTTCATCTCCGAAAATCCAGCCGCTGTAATTTTTCGTTTCGATGACAAACAGTCCTTGATCGGAAAGGATAACATGATCAATTTGCGAAGTTGAACCGTCTTGTTTTGGAATATACAGGTTATGAAAAGCTTTGTATTTTCCGGATGATGTTGCTTCTATATTTTTAATTGCTTTACGGACTTTATATTCTCCATACGATCCAATCCATTCCGCTTCTTTTGACTTGATCCATCTTGCCAATAAGGCAAGCAAACATAAAAGAAGCAGTGTATAGAAAAGATTCACGTTCATCTGCCCCCCTCCCTTTTCACATCCCCCATACCACTTTACAGATTACCTAGGCGATTTCGTTCAATTTTGATCGTGTTATCTTTCCCATCGAGCCTGTCAGCGCGCTTGCTGCCGTAAATGCGCAGCCATGGGGAGCCTTTGACTGCTTTCACGGACAGCCGCGCCGTTCCGCGAACTTGTTCTTTTTCGATATCCACGCATTCGAGAAATTCGTCCCAGTAGACGATGGCAATGACTTGATTGTAGTCGCTTAATTACTTCTGGCTGCAAATAAAGGCAAAGATAAATTCTTTTTCCTTGTTGTTTTCCTGATGAATCTTAGTAATTTCTTCGATCTCATTGTCGCTAAACGAAAAAGACCAAGTTAAATCCTTGGAACCTGATGGAGTTGTACTTCGTATAAATGATATAACTCGCTTTATTCGTCGTGACTTCGTATATTTGCCGGTTATCGTTTTCTTTTTCAAACAGTGCAGGCGCCAGCCCCCCATTAACCAGCGCAGAAAGCAACGCCCCGTAATAGTAATCGGCTTTGCAAATCGTTGTCATCATGATCCCCTTCCTTATTCCTAAACCAAAAATCTCATTTAATTCGATTGTACCAATATTTGTAGAAAAACGTTGTCGAATATTGTAAAATCATTTGCAAATTTCCTATGCATAATTAACTAATATACCGTCTGAAAACTCAGGCAATCGAAACAAAAAAGCTCCCCCATCAGCTTAGGGCAGCTTTCTCCTTTAGCGGGTAACAACAGGTACCAGGCCAATACATATTCGGGAAAAAGCGAAGAATAAAACCATTAAAAAACGCTGTGCCATCTATTTATTTAAACAAGCGGTCGTGGTCAATCGTTAACCCTTTTATGAACTTCTTCTTCCGTTAGGTCAAATATATGTGCAATATCGGCAATGCTCATTCCTTTTGCAATCATTTTTCGCATCATTTCTCGCTCTTTTTGCTTAGCTCCTTCACGTTTTCCCTTTTGTTCATACGAAATCAACAATTCCAACACTTGCTCTTTTTCTTTCGTTTCCATTTGATTCACCTCGTTTCGCAATCGTTGTTCTTCTTCATCCGACAATTTCACATATGTTTCAAAAAAACCCATTAACAGCCTCTGCTTTGCTTCATCCAGCTCTAAACGAACTAACATGCGTAAAAACTGTTTTTTCAATTCGATTCGTTCACTTTCAGTATAACCCATTTTGCTTAACAGCGCAGCGGCGATCGGGTTGTCAATGCGAATGTAGTTGCGCCAATTTTGTTTGCGTAGTTCGATGGTGAAAAAGCGGAAGTGAAGGATGTTGCCAAAAGGAAGTTGAAGCGTAAACGAAGAGGGTTCGTCGCGGATGGCATCGTAGCTGAAAACGGCAATCGGAACGACATTCGTGCGGTATTTCTCAAACAAGCGGCTGAAGTAAATGAACATCCGTTCCGGAAACGACGGCTGCACGTAGCTTTGATTTTCAATATGGACGATGATCAGCCCGTCTTCCCCTTTTAATTTCGTTTCGACTAACAAATCGACGCGATACTTCTCCCCTGCCGTTACATCGGTGAACAGTTCTTCGGATAAAAAGGACAAATGCTGAAAATCAATATACTCGTACATTTCGGGGAAAAAGAGAAGGATAAACTCTTCAAAAAATGCTTGGATCAACTCTTTGAACAAGCGGTCATGGTCAACAGCCATACATTCACCTCACATGTGAAAATTCACATACGTTATTCGACAACATGTGCGAAATTCCTGCATGGGATAAAACAAAAACAGAGAGCCAAGCAATGACTCTCTGCTTCTACAAATCCCAGCAACCCTTAGAGAGTGGCGGGCAAGCAACCCTTTCATATCACACAAACGGCAATGCCCGTTCATGCTGCGAACGCGGGTGAATCAACCCGCGGTTATGGAAAGTAGAGCTCAAATCGGAGTAATGGATCGTAATCGGCAAGCGTGTCTTCAGCATGGAATGAATATGCATAAACGATAGCTTATATACATCAGAAACAATCTCATGAACAGACAGACCATTCGTTTTTTGCACAATTTTTACAAGTTGAGCCATGCCTACAGACTCTCTCGGATCTGTCGCACATAAATACGCCGTGTTTCCTTTTGAATAGTATATTCCTTGCTTTGTCACCCATTTTTTATTTGAATAAATAGCCATTCTTCTTCGCGGTTTTTTTATGATTTCTACAAAATCAAAAGGAATTTGAAATGATCGCAAATAAGCTTGCAAAAAATCTAGATCCTCCCGACAAATACCATCGCGGTGAAAAGTAATATGCCGCGGCTTCGCTCCATATATTTGTTCGTAGCTGTATATGCTTTCATTCACAATCTCTTCCATTGTAGAATTGGCGATGGTTTCCCCCGCTTCCGCCGTGGCCACTGATTTTTGTTTAATGATTTTTCCATCGCGTCCAATAACTTGAATGATCCCAGAGGCATGCTTTCCGTGTTCATGGCTGACATCCAATCCAATGAAACAGTCCGAATGCATAGGACTAGCCAAGATCCAAGGCTGAACTCCTGCCTTGGCATAAATCCCCAGCAAAATATTATAGTAGTGAAAGATATTATTTTCCGTAACTAAAGAAGAAGTGAACCCAACAAATTGTGTCATTAAGTCTTCTTTTCCGCCAAATTCTTTTTTAATCGTAACGTAGGCGCGATCAATATTTTCTTCTGTTCCAATGACCACTACTACTGTTCCGCGGAACTGGTCAGTAATGGATTTCAAATGATACGACAAGTTATCTTGCTTAAAAAAGTCTTTTGGCAATTGACCGTATAGTTGGCGAGGCTGATCGGAAATATTAAGCTTTACACCAAGCGCTTCAGACATTGATTCTAGCTTTTTTACAAAACATCCCACTTCTTTTCGCTTTTGTGGGTCATAGTTCAGCTCTGGATCGACGAAATAGCTGACGGCTACATTGCTCGGTTCGTACACTCCCGACTGCTTAAGCCCTCTATAAATCTCATTTGTTTTATATCCTTGTCCAAACTCCATTATCGGGGAATCAAGCTCATTAACATCATAGCCTATATATATAAGTTGAAACTTTGTTTTACATCCAGTAGAGCGCCCACCGCATTCTATCAAAATGACTTGTTATGAAGGAAAACAGAATCGAACAATCGGAAAA
>NZ_PIJG01000082.1:0-5650 GCF_002809955.1 Geobacillus sp. Manikaran-105 | reverse complement strand
GTCAACATGCGATTCACCTCCTTGTCTATCAATATTCACATCATGGACAGGAAAAGCAAAAAATATTCAGCTCACTTTATGATGTGGCTGAATAGTTACTATTTTATTTATTGTAGCTACACATCTATCTTGGGAAAGGAAAAATAATATTTTACAGAAGAAAAAATCTATTAGATGAAAGAAGAGTATGAAATACTGATTCTACAGTTGATTGAAAAATTCTTGAGTATAATACGAAACCAGCGCCAATAACTGAAACACAGGATTTTTAGGATGTGAGTAGAGTGGAAGGTCAATCGATTATTAGCGTGGGAATCGATATCGGAACAAGTACGACAAAATTTATTGTAAGTCATTTAAAATATGCAAAAGTATCTAGTTATTTTTCTTTGCCTCGCTACGAAATTGTTGAGAGAAAAATTGTGTATGAAAGCCCTATGTACTTAACGCCGTTAAAAGAGAAACGGGATGAAATTGATTTGAAAACTCTCACGGGATGGCTTGAAGAGCAATATAAAAAGGCAGGAGTGAATGTATCAGAAGTAAAATCTGGCGCTGTGATCATAACCGGCGAAACCGCAACGAAAAAAAATGCAGAGAGCATTCTACATTATTTAGCTGAAAAATCGGGGGATTTTGTAGTTGCCATTGCTGGTGCTAGTTTGGAAGCGTTGCTTGCCGGCAAAGGATCTGGTGCTTTTTTGCGATCTAAAGAAGTGAAAGGAACAGTTGCTAACATTGATATTGGGGGTGGAACAGCGAATGTTGTACTTTTTCGGAGAGGAAAAGTATTAGGTACCATTACCTATCATGTTGGTGGAAGATTAATCGAATTAGATCAGAATGGTGAAATTACGTTTATATCCCCATCTATTGAACCATGGTTACATTCGAAAAATTATCGACTGGAGGTAAAGAAAAAAATTTGTTTTAAAGAAATGCAGCAGATTGTCCAAGAAATGTGCAAAGATATGCTGAATTCGTTAACCGGTCAGAAACCGATCCGGTTGGATGATTCGCTAATTCACAGCACGAGTTTTCAAGTGATTCCTCCTATCGATGAGGTGATGATTTCTGGAGGAATTGGTCAGTTGCTTGAGAAAGAAGCTCCTAAAACGATCTATGACACCGCTGTCTATGGAGATATCGGTCCGCTTCTTGCACATGAAGTAGTAAAGGAGATTGAAAATTGTTCGTTAAAACTAATAAAAGCGACGCAAACATCTCGTGCAACGGTAATCGGAGCCGGGATGCAAAGTGCAGAAATTAGTGGGGCTACTATACATGTTGCCCCGTCACGTCTCCCGATCCGCAATTTACCAATCATGATGATTGAGCTAGACAATGAACAAATAAAAAACAGAGATTATGTGTATGAGCAAATCAAACATGCGATGATCGAGTGGAAGCAATACTTTCAAGGGGAACAAGAAATTCCTTTTGCCATTCATATTCGAGGGATTTCTTATTGTTCATATGCAGTATTAAAAGAAGTAGCCAAGATATTATTTTCGCTTTATGAAAAATACTTTCCGAGGAATCCTGTTTTAGTAGTCATCTGTGAAAACGATATTGCGAAAGCACTTGGACAATTGCTAGTGCTTCAATCTAACAATAAAGTAGATATCATTTCGATTGATCAAGTTGTAGTTGAACAAGGTGACTACATTGATATAGGAGAAACAATCAATCAAAGTATGGTTCCTGTAGTCATCAAAACGTTGGCTTTTATGAAAAATTAGGAGGTGATTCAATTTGAAAACAACGATCACATTAATGGGAAAAACTTATCAATTTAAAAGTTTGAAAGAAATTATGGCAAAAGCAAATGAAGAAAAATCAGGTGATCAGCTAGCGGGTATTCATGCGCAAGATGCACAAGAACGTATTGCAGCAAGACATGTTTTATCAGAGCTAACTCTTGCTGATATTCGAAATAACCCGCTTTTGCCGCCAGAAGAAGATGAGGTGTCACGTGTCATAGAGGAAGGGGTTAACGAAAAAATTTACGCATCAATTCGAAATTGGACGGTTGCGGAACTTCGTGAATACCTTCTATCACCAAATGTAACGAACAACGAAATCACTCATATTCGCCGAGGATTAACAAGCGAGATGATTGCCGCAGTAACGAAGATTATGACAAATTTGGATTTGATCCAAGCGGCATCAAAAATCACAGTAGAAACACGTTGTAACACAACGATTGGTCAAAAGGGACGATTAGCAGGGAGAGCACAGCCTAATCATCCTAATGATAATTTACAAGGAATCAAGGCAGCGATTTTTGAAGCATTGAGTTACGGCGTTGGGGATGCGGTTATTGGAATTAATCCGGTTATTGATACGGCAGACAGTGTGAAGGCGATTTTAAATATGACAAAGGAGTTAATTGAGAAGTGGAATATTCCGACGCAAAATTGTGTTTTAGCACATGTAACAACACAAATGAGGGCGATTAAACAGGGAGGGTCAGCAGATTTATTATTTCAAAGTTTGGCAGGTACTGAACAGGGAAACAAAGCATTTGGCATTAGCGTGGAATTGCTAGATGAAGCAAATGAACTGATTCTAAAAGAAGGAACAGCCGCTGGTCCGAATGTATGGTATTTCGAGACAGGACAGGGATCGGAACTGTCAGCAGATGCTCATCATGGTATTGACCAACTAACGTTAGAAGCTAGGTGCTATGGGCTGGCCAAGCGATATAAGCCGTTTATAGTGAATACAGTAGTGGGCTTTATTGGCCCCGAGTATTTATATAACAGTAAACAAGTGATTCGTGCGGGACTTGAGGACCATTTTATGGGAAAACTTCATGGCTTGCCGATGGGAGTGGATGTTTGTTACACCAATCATATGAAAGCGGACCAAAATGATATGGAAAACTTAGCAGTCCTCTTGGCTGCAGCGGGTGTCAATTTCTTAATCGGTGTGGCTATGGCAGATGATTGTATGCTAAATTATCAATCTCTTAGCTTCCATGACATTGCCACACTAAGAGAATTGCTTCACATGCGACCGGCTCCGGAGTTTGAGCGCTGGTTAGAAAAAATGGGGATTATGGAAAACGGAAAGTTAACATCAATAGCTGGTGATCCTACTTTATTTTTATAAGCTATAAAGGTGGTGGTATGTGAAATGAATCAAGCGGATATTCAACAAGAGAAGTTGATTATGGAATTACAGACCAAAATATCAGACAAAATAATCGATAAAGACGAAGATGAAAAAAGTTTTCATTACACTGTGGTTGATTGGTCAACATATGTCCCAAATCCAAAATTTCCTGAAGGAATTGATGAATTGCGAAAAGTAACTCCTGCACGTATAGGGGTATGGAGGACGGGGACACGTCCACTGACGAAAACAATTTTAAAATTACAGCTTGATCATGCTGCAGCTGTTGATGCTGTTAACGGAGAAGTCTCTGATAGTTTACTTAAAGAATTTAATTTATTTACAGTAGAGACTTGTTATGAAAATAAAGAAGTTTATTTAAAGAGACCAGATAAAGGGCGGGTTCTTACAGAAGAGGCAGTCAAAATGATCCAAGAAAAATGTGTGAAAAATCCTCAAGTACAAATCGTTGTTTCTGATGGATTAAGTGCAAGTGCGATTGAGGCAAATCTCAGAGACATTTACCCAGCATTGTTGGATGCATTAGAAGTAAATGGGTTAACGCAAGGAACTCCTTTTTTTGTAAAAGGTGGAAGAGTAGCATGCATGGATCATATCGGTGAGATCTTGCAACCAGAAGTTCTTGTCCTTTTAATTGGAGAGAGACCAGGTCTTGTTTCTGCCAATTCTATGAGTGCTTATATGTGCTATAGACCGAGAAAAGGAACTATAGAATCGGAGAGAACTGTGATTTCTAATATTCATTCAGGAGGTACTCTTCCTGTTGAAGCTGGTGCCTATATTGGTACGATTTTAAGAAAAATGATTGATCAAAAAGCTAGCGGACTTCATTTAGAGCTTTAACATAATTATTAAGGGGGAAGGATAGTGTGGTGAACAATTCTAATCATTTGCAAAAGGCGTTAAAACCAATTCATTTATGGGGAATTGCAGTAGGAATGGTGATTTCAGGCCAGTATTTCGGATGGAATTACGGATTTGAGCAAGGTGGAACGATAGGATTAGCGATTGCCGCGATTATTGTCACTATTTTTTATACGACTTTCATATTTAGCTATTCAGAACTTTCTACATCCATTCCACACGCTGGAGGACCATCCGCCTATGCAAGAAAAGCGATGGGTCCTTACATGGGGTTTATGACGGGATTAGCCTGTTTACTTGAATTTGTTTTTGCTCCGCCTGCCATTGCTGTTGCGACTGGAGCCTACATTAACTTTTTAATTCCAAGTATTAACGCTGTGTATGCTACAGTGGCTGTTTTTTCATTTTTTATTTTAATTAATCTAATAGGTGTAAAAGGAGCCGCAATCATTGAGCTTGTTGCTACTATTTTGGCATTGATTGGTTTAAGTATTTACTACGTCGCTGGACTGCCTCATGTAAATAGCTCGGCGATATTTAATGATATGTCATTTTTTAACGGTTGGACAGGAGTATTTGCCTCTATTCCTTTCGCTATTTGGTTTTTTCTTGCTATTGAGGGAGGAGCGATGGCAGCAGAAGAAGTTCGTAATCCTAAAAAGGATATACCAAAAGGATTTATTTCTGGCATTTTGACATTAGCGACTGCAACCGTTCTTACATTGCTTATAACAGCTGGGCTCGGCGGAGGAGAAGGAAAACCTGCTGATTATCCGCTTCCGCAAGCGTTAGCTGGCGTTTATGGTGAAAATAATATTTTACCAAAAACGGTCGCCATTATTGGTTTGTTTGGGTTAATAGCAAGTCTGCATGGCATAATCATTGGTTACTCCCGACAAACGTTTGCATTAGCCAGAGCGGGATATCTGCCTAGATTCCTCTCTAACTTATCAAAAAGAGGAGTTCCGCATTGGGGATTAATTGTACCTGGTATTATAGGAGTAGTTAGTGCTGGTTCTGCTAGCTTTGCCAATGCTTTGATTATCTTATCTGTATTTGGTGCGATTACCATGTATTGTTTGAGTCTCATATCGCTGTTTGTATTGCGGAAAAAAGAACCTCATATGGAACGACCTTTCAAGGTAAGCTATCCAGTTGTTCCGGGAATAGCACTCTTTTTAGGTATTATTTCGTTCTTTTGCGTATTAAAATATAGTGTGTTAACTACAAACCTCCCTCTCTTCGGAATTGAAATTCCATTAATCGCTGTAATTTTGTTCGTATTTGGCGCGGGAAGCATTTACTACTTCTTAGTAGGTGCTAAGAACATTCGTCCAATATCTGAGGAATTTGTATCTATCGAAGATGTAGCATCTAGTCAGCAGAATGTATCGTTATAAGCTTTATAAAAAACCCGTGGTGCTAGATAAACTCAAACAAGCATAAAAATAGCCCTTGCATGAGGATCCCCTTAAAATGAAAGTGCAACCAACCATTAAAAAGGAGGATCCCTATGCAAGAGCACTTTCATTTTACTACAGATCGGGCCAAGATTCAAAAGCAATATGCCGCCATTTTCGTTTTTGTTTCTGCTCAACTTTCATGCATTCAGGTGCATCTTCATCGTCGAAATCGCCATTTGGTC